>JBDSFC010000533.1:0-4012 GCA_039919745.1 Bacteroidia bacterium
ATTGTTCCTGATTTTTTAACTTTATTACGTGGAGTAATTGATAGTCCGGATATTCCGTTAAATGTGAGCCGTAGCTATTTACAGGCAGATGGGAACGTAAAAAAGATCTCAAGCCACATTACTAAAAAAGTTGCGGATAAACTGGAAGAGATCTTTAAAAAAGAACGTCCTGATTTTGAAAAGAAATGGGATGATATTAAAATATTTGTTCAGTATGGGATGATCAGCGATGAAAAATTCTATGAAAAAGCGGTTAAATTCTCTTTATTTAAAACTACTGAAAATAAATTTTATACGTTTGAAGAATTTGAAAATTTGGTAAAACCAATTCAAACCAATAAAGACAATAAATTAATTTATTTATACGCAACTAACATTCAGGAACAACACGCTTACATTGATGCTGCAAAGAGCAGAGGGTATGAAGTATTGTTAATGGAAACGATGTTGGATCCTCATTACATTAATCAATTGGAAAGCAAATTAAAAGATATTTCTTTTGTTCGTGTAGATGCAGATACAATTGATAAATTAATTAAGAAAGACGAAAATACGGTAAGTAAAATTACCGAAGAACAACAAAAACAATTGCAACCAATAATTGAAAGTACTGTTAGCAAAGAACAATTCCAGGTTACATTCGAAAATTTAAGCGAGAAAGATGCGCCAATGGTAATTACGCGTCCTGAATTTATGCGCCGGATGAAAGACATGAACCAAATGGGCGGAGGCTCAATGGGCTTTTATGGCAACATGCCGGATATGTATAATTTGGTTGTTAACTCCAATCACCCATTAATCACAAAAATTTTGGACGAAAAAGATGCAGATAAACAAACTAATCTAGCCAAACAGGCAACAGATCTTGCATTGTTATCGCAGGGATTATTAAAAGGTGAAAGCTTAACTAACTTTATAAAGAGAAGTGTGGAACTTATATAATGTACTAATTCCCCTTTGAGAAGGGGGATAAGGGGATTGATATTTTAGTATTCCTCCTCCGTCCTTCGGACACCTCCTCAAGAGGAGGACAAAAAATTAAAAGGTTAACTGACATATCAGTTAACCTTTTTGCATAAGGGATGTGAAAGGTTTAGCTCGGGCGAAGTTTTCTCGCCCAGCCGGAGCGATAGCGAAGCCTGCAACAGTCCGACCACGAGTGAGGCTAAACAAAAAGCTTAGAGGCCGAACCTCGTGGATATGTCCAAAATAGTAAATAACCCAGTTGTATGATAAATTTGATTTCGTAAACAGAATACTTAATTTTAATTAAAATTTAAATCATGAAAAAACTCTTCATTAATTTTTCAGCTTTATTAATAAGCACATTATCTTTTGCTCAAAGCAGCGCTTTAATTGAATTTAAAATGACATCCACAAAGGGATTAACAGGTACCATCACTAACAAACATTCAGAATATGGCTCAAAAGTAAGTATGAATATGGTTGTGCCGCAAATGCCCGGAGGTGGAATTCAAATGACAACATTAATAAAAAAGGATAACCCTGATGTTACATATACTTTAAATGAAACAAACAAAACATATACTGAACGTAAAAAGGCCGAAGCAAAGGAAACAACTGATAACAATACGTACACCGTAAAAAAAATTGGCGAAGAAAAAGTGAATGGCTACAAATGCATTCACGCACTTGTTTCTACAGGCAAAGAAACATATGACGTTTGGAACACAAAAGATTTTGCTGATTATGCACAATATAATGAAGCAATGAACTCTAACGAAAAAATGGGCTCTAATAAACGCCAGCAAGCATTAAAAGATGCAGGTTGCGATGGATTTCCTGTTAAAACTGTGCATAAAGGAAATGAAAGAGAAGGGGAGATGACCATGGAGTTAGTGAAAATGGAAAAGAAAAATTTCTCTAAATCGGAGTTTGAAATTCCGGCGGATTATAAAAAATCTGAAGGCAACAATTCTTCTTCAACAAGTCCGGCCGCAGGTATGAAAACGCAAGAAGAGATAATGAAAATGACGCCGGAAGAACGCGCCAAATACATTGAAGAAATGAAAAAGAAATACGGTAAATGATGATAGAACGCAGATTACACAGATAGGTATGATCTACGCTGGTTTAAATTATCGGCGCTGATCATAAAAATCAGCGTTATCTGTGTTCTATAAAATTTGGGATTAATTGAGCAATCAGTTAACCTTTTTTGTTTTGGATTGTTATACATAAAAAGAATTTATGTTTTTATTACAATCCTCAACTTCTTTTTCCTGGCAAAATTTATGGTTTGGCGATGAAGACTGGAGCTTTTTGCCCGAAGTACTATTGCGAAGTACTATTATGTTTGTTGTAACTATTATTGCGCTTCGCCTTATTGGTAAACGTGGTATTATGCAAGGCGTTTTTGAAATTGTAACTATTATTACGCTTGGTTCTGCGGCAGGTGACCCTATGTTCTATAAAAAAGTAGGGTTACTACCTGCTATTGCTGTATTTATCACTATTGTACTTATTTATAGGATCATTAATTTTTTTGTTTCCAAATCAAAAGTAGTAGAACGAACAATAGAAGGAAAACATGTTAGATTGGTAAAAGAAAAGCGTTTTGCAGTTGAGAACTTTAAACCGGGAGAATTAAGTAAAGATGAAATATTTTCTGATCTACGATTGGAAGGAGTAAGTCATCTTGGTCAGTTGGAGTCCGCTTATATTGAAGCTTCAGGACAATTGAGTGTCTTTTTTTTACCCGATGAAAAAGTAAGTTATGGATTACCTATAAGGCCTGAATTTTATGAAAAGCAACTAAAGGAAATAAAGATCAAAGCAATTTATTCCTGCGCATATTGTGGAAACACTGAAGACATTGCACCGTGTGAAAAACACATTTGCGAAGTGTGTAATAAAGAAGAGTGGGTAAAGGCAATTGATGAAAAGAGGATCAAATAAATTTTTACAATAAAATTGTAATTGAACAGTTTTGTTTAGTTGCGTAGATCTCTTCGGGCGTTAAAAGTTTTGTGGATATATTTTCATCCAGATCTATATTAATAGCGTTGTAACAATGTTGAACAAAAGCAGAACAAAAAAATGAATTTTCACGGGAGAGAACGTTTTCTTCACTTCTTTTTTTATTTGCTATAGAAATTAAAACGCCAAATATTTCGCGAATACTATATTCTGTTTTAGCGGCTAATAAATTCAAACCTTCAGCAATTATTTTTGTCTGATCTTCTTTACTTAAATTAAAATTTAATATCGCAATATTTGGATAGGCAGATCTATCAAAATATTTATCCGCACGGTTTTCCTGTACACCAACACGCGTTTGTTTTTTATAGAATTCCAGATCTGATTCTAAGATCCACCATTTTTCGTCTTCCCTAATTCCATTAAAAATAAATGCATGAGACCACATACTATCATTACCATGTGTAGTTATCTTTTTTTGAAATTTCTTTATCGATTTATCTATAAAATGGGTGCCACCAACCAGGCCAATACTGCCAGGCACGGCATATTTCTCAATAAACTCCTGGTTAGATAAGTTTTTTATTTCGGTAATTGAATTCATTTATCTACTTAATAATGCCGCAGCTTCAGCGCCATACACTTTTTTACCGTCTTTGTAAACAGTTATAAATGCATCCGTGATACCAATACTAATCGCTTGCTCTTTTAATGATTTAGCAAATTTAGCATCTGTAAAATTTCCAATGTTATAAATAAATAAACCATTTATTTGTTTGTTCTCTATTGGCCAGGTTTTAATTGCTGAGAACCTTGCAGCTACATCATTTGGTATTTGTTTACTGTAAGCGCCAATTTGTACTTTAAAGCTAACACCTTCTTCAGTTGCTTTCACACCATTTTCAGCAGTTGCGGTTGGGTAAGTAGTAACACCATTCGTAAATGGTTGTATATTAGTGGCGGTTGTATTATTTGTTACAGGCGTATTTACAACCGGTGTATTTATAACTGGCGTGTTAACAACCGGAGTATTTATGACAGCGCCACCTTCAGGAAAAACAATTGGATTTTG
>JBDSFC010000550.1:0-9081 GCA_039919745.1 Bacteroidia bacterium
ATCCACACCAGCGCAAAGCCTCCAATAAGGTAACCACGCCAATCATCAAACAACAAATGAAATTTGGTTATGATTAAAAATATGGCTGTTATATAGTGACTGAAACAATATTCGCAGGTAAATAAATAAAAGAATTTACGTTCTGCAATCGTACCACATTCTTTTGATTTTTTTACGCAAAACTCGCGAGGTTCTTTAAATATTTCCTCGTGTGTCACCGTCCAGGCTATACAAGCAATTGGTAGTGCTAATAAAAAGAGACCTATTATTTGTTCTGATAATTGCATAAATTTTAATTGAACTTTAGCGATATATAATTATTCTCCTTTATTATTTAATAGAGCTATTTAATTTTCTAATTTCCTTTTCGTTTTTAGCAATTTTTTTATACATTTTGGTTTTAAATACTTTCCAATTTTCTTTTTTTTCGTCTTTATATTCTTTAATACATTCTTTAACTGATGAAATTTCTTTTTTACAAATCGTTTTTTGAATTCTTAAAAGAACCTGATACTCATTTACTCTTGACATTTGCTTGTATTTTTTAATTGTTTAATCATGTTTAAAACAGTTTAAAATTCCTTTCAACAGTAGATCCATAAACTTTTAAATAAATAAAATAAAGTTTTGCGATAATTGTAATCTATATTCTACGATTATTACCAAACGTATTGATCAAATAAAGATTATCTATAGTAATCAATAACCAATTGGTTATCTATAGCGGAAACTCCCGGAGCATTCCAGGCCAACCTTTCTGCCTCATCTTTTTGATATAATGAACTTACCATTCCGGTTAAAATAACTTTATCGCTTATTACCTGCACCTGGATCTCTTTTTCATCAACCGAAGCACTCAATGCTAATGCGCGAAGTATGTCATTTTTTTCGATCAAATCCTGGGGGGCTGATTTAATTTTAATATCATTAATAACACCCTTAACACCATCAAGGCTTTCAATTAATTTTTTTGTGGCTTCTCTTTGATAATTCCAATGCACGTCACCACCAATAGTAACCCACCCTTGTTCTACTTTTACTTTTACCTTATCTGAAGGAATTTTCCAATTCCATTTAATTGCATTTACAATTTCGGTTGCAATATCAGCATCGTTTTTTTTATCAAACTCACGAATTTTTACTGCTATTTCTTCTGCCACGGCTTTTACACCGGCAACGTTTTTTGCAGAGTTCTCTGCCTCAATTTTTTTCGCATAGTTATTTACATGGCCGGTTAAGGTGATAACACCGTCTTTAGCGATTACTCCAATTTCAGCAGTTTTTAATGTTGGTTGCCATTGGAAAGCGTCTAACACGTCCTTTTTTAGCTGTTCATCTGTTTTCATGATTTTTTTTAATATTGAATTAATTTTTATACATGTGCTCTTAAGAACCAAGCCATTTTTTCATGCTCTTCCATAAGCCCTGTTATAAAATCTGCGCTTCCATGATCATGAAATTCGTCCGTAAAACGTTTAATATTTTCGCGTATTTCTTTTATAATACTTTCATGATCTCCCAGAAGTTCTTTTATAAAACCGTTACTATCATTTTTCTCGCTGGCTTTTTCTGTCAGATGCGTTAAACTAATAAATGAGTTTAACGTAGAAGGAGTATAATGACCTATAAAACGAATTCGTTCTGCAACCTGGTCAATAAATTCGTCTAATTGACCAAACTGCGTTTCAAAAAATTTATGTTTTTCCATAAAATCCGGTCCTTCTACATTCCAATGAGCATTTTTTGTTTTTGTATACAGTATGTATTCATCTGCCAAAATTTTAGACAATTCAGTGGCAACCGCTTGGGTATTTTTATCTGTTATTCCTATGTTTGCTTTCATATATTTATATTTTTTTACTTAGATCACAAAAGTAGAAATAGAAATGCTTTAAAGATTTACATACGGCTAGAACTATATTACACATATCACACTTTTAATATAATGTGTTGCAAAAAATATTCTTCGTGAATAAGCAATATATTATGAAAAAACGTCTTATACATTTACTATTTGTTTTTGCGCTTCTTTTTAGTCTTGTTTGCAGCATTGCTATCAACAGCAGTTGTAAAAGTATGCGGATGTTCATCTGGCGTTTGCTCATCCGGGCTTTTCTTTTTGCCGTGGGGATGTTTAACTGGTATTTGTTCTTTATACTCGGTAGATTGTTCCTGAACATCTTTTTCTTGATCTTCTGATGGGGATAATTCGGGATTATTTTCTTTTCGTTTTATCATTTTATTTAAATTAATGAGAAGGTTAAATTATTTTTTTATCCCTTTCTGTCGGTATAGTCTCTCAGAATTGTGCTAAGCGAGTCGTAATAAGCTTGTAGATTTTCAATACTTTTTTCGGGATCTTCTTCAGGAATCGTTATTTGCATTTCATTAAGATAGTTCAGTAAAGAAGGATATTTACTTTTTATCAGTATAGTAATACAAGTGATTTTACCGTTAATTTCCCTTATTGCCTCCATAATAGAGCTGGATTATTACTAAGTACATTTAAAAACAATCTTTAACAAACATGTGTTGTTGATTCTCTGTCATTTTATCATTTTGTTTGATAAAAAAAGTGAGCCGTTCTGACTCACTTTTTTTACACTTTTGTTTATTTTTTTAAATCGACAATTAATTCATTCTCCAGCGAACAAACACCTGGTGTTTTCCAAACAATTACTCCTGCTTCTTCTTTCCTGTAAAGCGAATTTACAACGCCTGTAAGTGAAACTTTATTGCCTTGTACTTTTACCAGAATATCCTCATGTTCTAAAGCCCAATTACGGGCAAGGGCTGCTTCTATCGTTTTCTTTTCTATCTCATCAATCCTGTTTGATTTTATGTTAAGCTTGTTGGTAAAGCCTTTTATTCCAATAAGTGAAGTCAGAGATTTCTGCGCTTCCTCTCTTTGATAATTCCATTCAAGGTCGCCTTCTAAAGTTATCCAACCATCTTCCACTTTTACTTTTATTTTATCATCTGGAATTTGCCAGTTCCATCTAAGAGCAGCTACCACTTCGTCTGCTAATTCTTTATCATCCTTTTTTGCCTTGCTTACTAATTCCACTTTAATACTTTCTATTACTGCTTTTACTCCTGTTACTTTTTTAGAAGCGTCTTCTGCTTCTCTTTTTTTTGTGTAGCTGTCAACGCTGCCAGTTAAGGTTACTATTCCATCCTTCACGGCAACACCAATTTCTGCTGCATGCAACAGTGGTTCCCATTTGAGTGCTTTTTGAACGTCCTGTTGCAAAGTTTCATCGTTTTTCATTTTTATCGATTTTTTTGAGGTTAAATTAAGTTGTAAAGGTAAATGCGACTAACAGTAAATATTTACACAAGTTTCATAATATGTTTCATCCATCACAGTTATAAAGCAAGGTTTTAAGAGATAAAGACTATCTTTTAATTTTCCTTAACTTATAGACAAATTTTATTTATTGGCAATAAACACTGATCGATGGTGCGACAATTCATTAGCTGATTTTTTTATTTTATTTAAATCATTGGCCATTTTCGACTTAAAAGTGTTCCAGCTGGTTTTTCTTTCTGCTTTATAATCGGCAATTGTTTTTTCCATAAAAGAAATTTCTTTTTTTAAGATGGCTTCTTTTTTTCTTATCATTAAATTCAGGCTCGATGCGGTTTCCATGTTTAGTGTTTCAATATATTTAATTTTAGCCATGTGACCATTACATTTTAATTAGTCTTTTACTATGATATATAAAGTTTAATGCAATTTTGTTTCTGATAAATGGTATAACGGATAATCGGTATAGCCCTTCTCTCCGGCAGTATAAAATAAATCTGAGTGTAAGTCCTTTGATAAAGCCAGGTTATTTTTGAATCTTTCTACTAAATCAGGATTATTAATAAACGGTCGACCAAACGCAATCAAATCTCCAAAGCCACTTTTAATGTCGCGTTCTGCGGTATCCAGAGTATAACCGCCGGAAAGTATGATGGTATTCTTAAAAGTATTGCGGATCATGTGTTTAATTTCTATTGGTACATGAGGAGCCCCCATTGATGAATGATCCACAAGGTGTATATAGGCAATACCAATAGCGTTGAGTTGTTCTGCGAGATATTTATAAGTAGCGTCTGTTTCAGAATATGGTTGCATATCATTGGCTACTCCATAAGGAGATAAACGAATGCCTGTTTCAGCTTTTCCTACTGCGTAGGCAACGGCAGTTACTACTTCTATAACGAAACGGCAACGGTTCTCAATGCTGCCTCCATAATCATCTGTTCGTGTGTTGCTATGCGGAGAAAGAAATTGTTCTAGAAGGTAACCATTGGCGCCATGTAATTCTACACCATCAAACCCTGCGTCTGAAGCATGTTTTGCCGCGGCCACGTATTCTGCATTTGCATATATAATATCTTCCAGAGACATTTCTTTTGGTACAGGAAAGTTTTGCATCAATTTTGAATCTGTAAACATTTGCCCTTTAGCTGCAATAGCAGATGGCGCAATAACGGTGGCATCTTTGGGCATGTTGAGTGAATGACTTATCCTTCCGGTATGCATTAATTGAACAACAATTTTTCCGCCTTTTTTGTGAACCACTGATGTTGTCTTTTTCCATCCTTCCACTTGTTGCTTATTAAATATTCCAGGTATGCGGGAATAACCAAGACCGTTAGGCGACGGGGAAGTGCCTTCCGTAATAATTAAACCTGCGCCTGCGCGTTGGCCGTAATATTCTGCCATAAGGTTGTTTGGTAAATTTCCTATGGCCCTGCTTCTGGTTAGGGGTGCCATAACTATTCTGTTTTTTAATTGTATGGATCCTACTTTTATCGGAGTGAATAATTTATAATCTTTCATTTTTAGAAGTATTATTGGTTTTATAGATGGATATTCTTTTAAGCAAAAGTAAAAACTGGTAATGCTTAATGCATTACATAACTATATAATTACCTTACATATATTACATATTTGTTATCATTATACTAAGTTGTACCAAATAGAAGGGACTGTGAATTATGTAAAATTTTTATTGATTACTATAATTTAGTTTGATAGCTTGTTTTGATATTTATGTAAAAATTAAAACCTTTTTAAATTATGAAAACAATATTTATATGCCTGGTCATTACTTTTATTTTCAACTATACTTATTCTCAAACTTTATCTGTACAACCAAAGGACAAAAAGGATATTGGTATGAGCATAAATGAATATTCACTGCATGTAAATAACGCAGACACATTGGTTCTTGTTTATTTTAAAGCAAATTGGTGCGAAATTTGTAAAAAACTAAAACCAACTGTTGAACAAGTTTTTGCTGAAAGAAAAGGCTTCATCAAATTGTATGAGATAGATACAGACGAAAACCCTAAAATAAATGATTATTTTGAAATTGATGGTTTACCGGTATTAGTACTTTATAAAAACGGGCAAATAGTTTGGAGTTATGTTGGGCTATTATCTAAAACGTCAATTCTTGATAATTTAGATACATATCAATACCGTCTTAAATAATACTTGGGTGACATTATTACAACATCTATTTTAATTTGGAATTTATTTTAAACAGGTTCAAATGCGATCCTCATACCAGTTTATTACATTTTGCAGTTTCTGTACGTTAAATATATCTGTTATTATTTTTTGTAGCCTTATAAAAGCCGTCTCGCTCTTAACCACGTAATCAGCGGCCTTGTGGTGCATGCAGTTTATAGCCACATCTATTTTATCTTGCGATGAAAGCATAATTACAGGAATGTTTTCATTAAATTGTTTTATTTTATCCAATGCTTTCATACCATTCATTGCGTTTTTATCAATGCCGTCCAGGTGATAATCCAAGATAATCAAGTCCGGATGATGCGATAGGCTTTCAATACATTTTTCGCCTGTAGAATAAGTTTTGATATCAAAAGTACCAAGTTGGTTAAACTCTATTTCTAAAGATTTTAAAAACAGGGCATCATCATCTACCAAAAAAAGTTTAAGTTTATTTACTTTGCTCATTACTTGCTTGTTTAATAGCGTTAAATTCTTCTTCTAACTCTTTGCATGCTAGTTTACAAATAATTTCAAGTTTAGCCACAAGTTCATTCATATCATCAGTCTTTTTTTGCAGGTTGGCGTATTCCTGAATTTTTTTTGCAATCAATTCATAATCTTTATGAAGTCCAACAATTGAAAACGAAGGGATCATTTTGTGTATAGTTGCATGCAATTTCTCCCAATCTTTGTCCTTAAAGCTTTGTTTCATTGCTTTAATAAGCGGGGGTGTTTGTTCTAAATATATTGAGATCATTTGCATCATGAGTGAAGGATTAGATTTCGTCCGCTCGTTTAAATACTCCATGTTCGTATACCGTAATATCTGTTTCTGTGACTTGTCACTTTCATTCTTCATCGGTATGGTAGGATTTTTAACCAAGCCAACTATTTTACTGTACAATAATTTCTCGTCCACAGGCTTGGCAATATAATCATTCATGCCAACAGATTTGCATTTTTCTATATCTACAGTAGTTACATCAGCTGTTAATGCAATAATAGGAATGTGCAAGTTCATGGTGTTACGAATGTAATCTGTGGTCTCAAAACCATTCATTTCCGGCATCTGTAGATCCATTAAAATTAAATCATAAGACCTGCTTCGTAATTTTTCGATGGCTATTTTTCCGTTTACTGCAATATCACATCCAAATCCAAAGTCATCTAAAAGGGTTTTCATGAGTAATTGATTTAAAGCAATATCCTCAACCACCAGGATCGATAGATTTTTAACTTCCCTATCCAATTCTAATATTTTTGAGTGTGAATCTGCCTCTTCATTTGTTTTTTGAAACATAAGAATAAAACTAAAAGTAGATCCTTCCGATACTTTACTTTTAACGTGTATTGTCCCACTTTGTGCTTCTACAAGCTGTTTCACAATAGCCAGTCCCAAACCAGTACCGCCATATAATCTAGAGGTATCAATGTTCGCCTGCTGAAAATTTTCAAACACACCATTTATTTTATTTTCTGGAATTCCGATTCCTGTATCCTTTACAGCAAATTCAATTTTCACTGTTTTATCGTCCTCCTCAATTAAATGAACACTAACAGTTATTTGTCCACTGTTGGTAAATTTCACGGCGTTGCTTACCAGGTTCAAAATGATCTGATGCAGACGTATCGAGTCACCTACTAATACTTTAGGAATTTTATCGTCATATTCTTTAATTAACGCCAGGTTCTTTTCTTGGATCTTTGTTTCAAATAAATGTAGCATAGCAGATATCGAGTTGGCCATTTTAAATGGTTTTTCTTCAAAAGTCATTTTCCCGGCATCTACTTTTGCAAGGTCAAGGATGTCATTAATCAACACAATCAAAGTATCACCGCTTACTTTGATAGCATCAAGATATTCTCTTTGTTTGGCTGACAAGTCTGTTTTTAATGCAATTTTTGTAAATCCGATGATCGCATTCATAGGAGTTCTTATTTCGTGGCTCATATTAGATAAAAACTGTTGTTTTGTTTTAACAGCTTCCACAGCTATTTTTGTTGCGCTTTCTGCTTTTCGAGTTGCTTCTTCCGCAGTTTCTCTGGCCTCATCTGCGAAATTTTTCGCTTCCGTTAGTTCAGCGGCAATTCGGGTTTGTTCCGTTACATCTCGGGCTACAATTACTGCGCCCTGAATATGACCAAGATCATCCCTGTAAACTGAGCCGCTGCAAAGAACAGGAATTTTTACACCATCTTTTATTGTTAGCGAATAATCAGTAATAAATCCCTTCGCGAAAATTTCCCGGCATGCATTCTTTACCTTTTCAGATTCAGTAAAATAAAGAAACATATCTGTATTATTAAGATCCTCTCGTGTTTCACCTGTTGCTCTGAGCGTAGCTTCATTTACATCTTTTATTTTTCCGCTTGGATCTATTACAAACAAAGGGTCTAAAGTTGCTTCTATTAAACTTCTTGCGTAATATGATTTTTGTCTTTCCATTTTTATAGGGTAGTCTTTAAATTCCCTATTTCTTCAAGTGGTCTCCTTTTGTGGTCTTTCAAGAGTTGAAACTGCGAGGGCGAAAATCCAGTTATTTTTTTAAACTGGTTAGACAAATGTGCTACGCTGCTGTAATGAAGTTTAAAAGAAATTTCGGTAAGGTTAAGTTCTGCATAATGCATCAATTCCTTTACCTTTTCAATTTTATGAATAATAATAAATTGCTGAATAGTAATACCTTTTACTTCAGAAAATATATTAGAAAGATAAGTATAGTCGTATTTTAATTTTTCACTGATGTAATCGGAATAATTCATTTTAGGAACAATATCAGAATAATGAATCATTTCAATAATTACATTTTTTATTTTTTCAATTAATACCGCTTTTTTATCATCCATTAATTCAAGCCCCGATAAGAGTAAAGCGCTCTTTAATTGCTCACGCTGTTCCGCAGAAATATCTTCCATGATTTCAATTTCCCCCAGATCAACTATTATAAAATGCAGCCCAAGTTTTTTCAACTCTTCTTTCACAGTGATTTTACACCTTTTGCTCACCATATATTTGATAAAAAGTTTCAAATTATTGTTTTTTAGTTTTCTAGCATTTGTTAAACTTTATAGTTAAATAATGAAAATTACTAAACCAAATTGGTTTGATTTATGGTGTTACTTATTCCTGATTTAATAATAGTTATAATGTATTAGATATGTTATGACATATGATTTGGTTTATCCTGATTTAAATCAGTTTTAAAGTATAATTAATAAAGAGAGAATCGTAAATTGCTAAATCTCAATGGCAACCGTTATTATAAGCAAAAGTAAGCCCAACGCTAAATCCAATAATTTAAAATATAATAAGATTGTCTTAAACTAATAAAGCGTGATATCAATGAGTTTTGTAAGTATCGGCTTTTAACATGGGGCGCGCTAAAGTGGGTGATTATCCCATTATGATACGTTTAATGCACACTTAATTGTAAAATTATTTGATTACAAGACAATTAAAATTTTTAAAAATGAATAAATAGTGTTAATCTCTATAATTATTCTAGTTGGAGTCAGTTAAATCTGTAAACTTATTCTGGTAAGGGTCAATAAAGGTCATT
>JBDSFC010000585.1:0-9579 GCA_039919745.1 Bacteroidia bacterium
CCATAGTATTACAATTGCTAGTTGCGCTGTTATCTGTGCAGATACTTTAACCAACGTTACTCCAACAGGTACATTAACTGTTGGCGCAGCTGGTTCTGATACAGCAACTCCTGGTTGCAGTCCAAAAGCAGGTTATGTTGTTGGGTCAAACTGTTATGATGATAAAGAGAAAGCTGAATATTTTCCATTAAGCATGTACAGTGCAATTGCTTCTCCACAAATTAAAAGTGTAATTGTGTTATTCTACAAAGATGGCACTAAAGGTACTGGTGGAAATACTGCAACAGCGGTTAACTTAAGATTATATAATGGTACAATGGCGGGAGGCCCTACAGGCACAACCACACCATTTGCAACTGTAAATGCAAATATTGGAAACATCCTGGCTGTTGCAGCTACTAACTCTGTTTCTTATGTTGGCGCTCAGCCAATTGTATACACTAATCCAATTATTAGAGCTTACAGATATGTATTGGCTTCACCCGTAAATGCTCCTGCAACTAACGGATTCTTTGCTTCAGTAACTTTGCCAACAGCGGCAGGTGATACAGCGGCAATTTTTTCTGATGATAATATAGTAACAGGTACAAACTGGGAATTATGGAGTGATAATACATGGCATAATCTTGCAACAGCTTGGACTGGTTACAATACAGCAATTGCTATTTTACCTGAGATGCAGTGTGGTATTACAGCAATCGACAAGAACTCTGTATTAGACGCTAATGTTAGCATTCATCCAAATCCATCAAATGGTTTAATTAATATTATTGCAACATTACCAAATTCTCAAAATTTAGAGATCTCGGTACATAATTCTTTAGGTCAGTTAATGTCAACTACTAAATACTCAGGTGTTACAAGTAATGTATTTAACATGGATCTTAATAATTATTCAAACGGTGTTTATTTTGTTACCATCAGTAATGGTCAAGAGAAGATCGTGAAACGCGTAATTTTAAACAAATAATTAAATAATTGTACTTTATTAAGAAGGCCCCAATTTTGGGGCCTTTTTTATTAATACTACATTGTTGAATTCAATAAACAACGCTATTGTTAAAAATTAAAGCTAAAGCCACAAAAAGCCCGTCTTTATAAGTCTATTTTTGAGTTGTACAATGGCAGCACCAAAAAGACAAGCGGAATTGAGTTTAAAGGAAGTAATAGCCTTAATTACTTTATTGGATGACCCTGATGAGGTAATTTATGTTCAGGTAAAAGACCGCTTTATAGTGCTTGGCCCGCCAGCGATCCCGCATCTTGAAACGGCATGGGAGAATAGCTTCGATGCTATCATGCAAAAGCGAATAGAAAACATTATCCACACCATTCAATTTGAAACACTTCAGAAAGCCCTGAAGAACTGGGCTAAGGTTGATCAGGATGATCTTTTAAAAGGAGTTTTAATTTTAGCGCGCTATCAATATCCTGATCTTGATGAAAATAAAATAAGAAAACAACTCGCCACTATAAAGCAGGATGTTTGGTTAGAGTTGCATGAAGACCTTACTGCTCTTGAAAAAGTTAAAATAATCAATCACATTTTATTTGAAGTTCATCAGTTTAGTGGCAATATCACTAACTATCACGCTCCCCAAAATTCATTTCTTAATAACGTTTTAGAAAGTAAAAAAGGAAATCCCTTAATGTTAAGCGTAGTTTATCTTTTGATCTGTATTGAATTAAAGATCCCTGTGTACGGTATAAACCTGCCGCAACACTTTGTTCTGGCGTATTTAAATGAAGAAGCTAACTTAATTGATGTAAATAATAAAACACTTTCCAATAATATTTTATTTTACATCAATCCCTTTAGTAAAGGATTATTATTTAATCAAAAAGATATTGACCAATTCTTAAAACAATTAAATTTAGATCTTGAGCCAAAATATTATTTGCCATGCAGTAATATCGATATTATTAAACGTTGTATCAATAACCTTATTTTTTCATATGAAAAGCTAGGTTATATTGAGAAAGTAGAGGAGTTAAAGGGTCTAGACTCACAGTTATAGCACTTTCACTCAATTTCAAAAAAAATGTTATTATTGTTTTTTTTGTTTGAAAATTGGTTTACCTTTAATTAAAATTTAAAAATCATGAAAAAAATATTATTAACTCTTTCAATGGTTGCATTTTTTGGTGTTGCAACACAGGCACAAGAGCCTGTAAAAAAATCTAATACTAAAAAAGAAGTAGTTAATCCTGATGGAACAACTTCTGTTGTAGAAGATAACTCAAGCTCAGAGCCAACTAAAAAAGATGAGCCAAAAAAATCTGGAACAAGAATGGCTATTAACGAAAAAGGAACCAGCGGAACAAAAGGTGGTACCACTAAAAAAGAAGCTACTAAAGAAGACAAATCTGAGTCTACCAGCCCAACAGCAAAACCTCACTAATACATAATTACAATAACAAAAAAGCCTCTCAATTTTGAGAGGCTTTTTTTATGAATGTTATTTTATGATTTTTTCCGTTGATTTAACTCGTCCCTTATTTTAGATGCCAGTTCGTATTGTTCTTCATCCAGGGCTGTTTGCAATAAGTTCTTAAGCTCTTCAGTACTTTTACCCTTATAATCATCTGTACTACTTGCTACAGGGGTTTCTGAAAGCTCAGCTATCTTTTCGCTTTCTTCTGTAGCAGCCAATGGCTCATCATCTAAAACAATACCCGCGCTTTTTAAAATAAACTCATATGTAGAGATCGGGCATTTAAATCTTACAGCAATAGCAATGGCATCGCTGGTTCTCGCATCAATTTCAACCTCTTTAGTACCATCATTACACAATAATTTTGCATAAAAAATGCCTTCCACAAGGTTATAGATCAATACTTCAGTAACAGTAATATCAAAGGTTTGCGAGAATGTTTTAAAAAGATCATGGGTTAATGGCCTGCTGGGACTCATTTTTTCAAGTTCTATGGCAATTGCCTGGGCCTCAAAACCACCAATAATAATCGGTAACCTTCGGCTGCCTGTGGTTTCACCCAAAACAAGGGCATAAGCGCCACTTTGTGTTTGGCTATAGGACAATCCCACTATTTCTAACCGAACTTTCTTCATGCTTTACCAAATTCTAATTTAAGAATAAAATTTTATTTAATTCTGATTTGCTTTAAATTTTTTAACGGCTTCGGTAAATTTAGGAATGATAGTAAAAGCATCACCAACAATACCATAATCGGCTGATTTAAAGAATGGCGCTTCTTTATCATTATTGATAACTACGATCGTTTTACTGCCGTTAACGCCTGCTAAATGCTGAATTGCACCAGATATACCAATAGCAATATATAAATTAGGGCGAATAGCAACACCGGTTTGTCCAACGTGCTCATGATGTGGTCTCCAATGCATATCGGCAACAGGACGCGAACAAGCAGTAGTTGCACCTAAAGCAGAAGCAAGGTCTTCAACCATTTTCCAGTTCTCAGGCCCTTTTAAACCTCTTCCTGCACTCACTACTAACTCAGCTTCCGGTAATGGAATCATGCCACTAACATCATTTGATTTAGTTTCTTTTATTACAATTTTTGAAGCTGTAGATGAAAGATCTACGTTAAGATCTGATACAGCAGCTTTATTTTCTCCTAATTTTACAGGAAAGCTATTTGGCAATAACGAGATCACTTTCAGATCGTTGGTAATGGTATAAACTGCAGTTGCTTTTCCTGAAAAAACATTTTTCTTTACTTCAAAACTACTACCGTTAATTGCAGGATAATCAACTGCTCCGGCAACTAAACCTGCTTTTAATTTAGCAGCTAATCTAGGTGCAACAGCTTTACCAACAATATCAAAAGCGAAAATAATTATTTTGGCATTTTCTGCTTTTGCAGCCTGTTCAATAGCAGCACTGGTAAACATGGCATCGGTATTCATTTTATCACTTTTAACTGATAAGATTTTTGTTGCTCCTGCTTTTCCAATTTCTTCTAATTGCTCTGCAGAAGCATTGTTTACAATAGCTGTAACGCTTGATCCTGTTAGCTCGGCAACTTTAGCGGCATAATTAACACACTCTAAGGATGCTTTTTTTACCCGGCCTTTATTAATTTCTGTATAAACAAGTACTGACATTTTATATAATTTTTTAGTTTATAATTAATATTAAATAACTTTTGCTTCAGTATGCAACAGGCTTACCAACTCATCTAAATTATCTTCGCTTATCATCTTAACGGTTGTACGTCCAGGATTTAAAACGTATGATTTAATAGCAGTTAGAGGTGTTGTACCTGTAGCAGCAACAACAGTTAAAGGTTTGGTTCTTGCGGCCATAATACCTCGCATGTTTGGTATGCGTTGTTCTGCCATCCCTTTTGCGCAACTAATTACAACAGGTAATTCACATTCAACTACTTGTGTACCGCCATCAACATCCTGCTCAACAGTAGCCTTATTTCCGGCAATATCCAGCTTTGTTGCTAATGAAATAAAAGGAAGATCTAAAATACCAGCGATCATACCACCTACAGAAGCACCATTATAATTAATGGTTTCTTTTCCAACCAAAATAAGGTCGTAACCATTTTCTTTAGCATAATTAGCAATCTGCTCAGATACAAAAAATGCATCCGGTCCGTTACTGTCAACTCTAACTGCATCGTCAGCGCCCAAAGCCAACCCTTTACGGATAGTAGCTTCGCTATCTGTAAGGCCAACGTGGATCAGCGTTACTTTTTCAGCTAAATGGGCTTCTTTTATTTCAAGAGCTCTTACTAATGCGTACCATTCATCGTAAGGGTTAATTACAAATGTAATTCCCGCACTGTTGAATTTCGTATCGCCATCTGTAAACTGAATTTTTGAAGTGGTATCAGGTACATTACTTATTGCTACTAAAATTTTCATATATCTAAAACAAATTAATTTTTAAAAAGAGTTGCAAAAATATAAAATAAAATCCCTAATTACAATCCATTTTCAGCTATTAAGGCGGCATTTTTCTAATATTTTAAACATTTTCCATAAAATGAATTAACCTGTTTAAAAAGCAAAACCATTTTTTCAGTATATTTACATATACAATTTAACATATGGACGTAAAATCGCAATTAATAGAAATTTTAAAGAAAGAAAATTACACGTTTAGCCAATTGGCAGAATACCTTGGAATGAGTGAAGTTGAATTAACTGATGCTTTAAACAATAAAACTTTAGAACTAAGAAACCTTGAACTGATCTCAAAAGCGCTTAGAGTGCCTTTATATAGTTTCTTCAGATCTGAGAACTTTAAAATTGATTATAAAGAAAAGCCTTATTACATAAATAAACTTTTAACTGAAGAAGACGCCAATAAAGATGCCAATTCTTTGCAAGGAGAAATTGACCTTCTAAAGCAAATTATTTATTTAAAAGAAGAACAGCTTAAAAGACTTAACGTATCTAAATAATCTCTTTCCGGAGTGAATGCGTATATTTGTATATAATTAAATATGGTTTCCGATCTGTTTATTACTTTTTTATTGATCTTCTTAAATGGATTTTTTGTTGCCGCTGAGTTTGCTTTAGTAAAAGTTCGTGCTTCACAATTAGATGTTAAAGTTCAAAAAGGAAGTACAAGAGCAAAGCTTGCCAAGAGCCTTTTAGAAAAATTAGACGCTTACCTTTCTGCAACACAATTAGGTATAACACTTGCTTCATTAGCATTGGGTGCCGTTGGCGAAGAAGTTATTTCGCATATTGTACAAAAGGTTTTTGCAGATACCGGTATGGTTACGAACCCGGTAACGGTTCATAGCATCTCTTTACCAATTGCCTTAACATTGCTTACTTTTTTTCACGTTACTTTAGGCGAACAAATTCCAAAAATGATAGGGATCAAATACAGTATGGATACACTACTTGTATTTGCATGGCCTTTACGCATTTTCTATTTTATTTTCTCTCCGTTTATTTGGTTATTAAATAAAACTTCAAGTATGGTTCTTCGAATTATTGGAGTTAAAAAAATTGGCGAAGATGATGTGCATACCGAGGAAGAATTACGTTTGATCTTAACAGAAAGTGAAGAAGGCGGTGCCATTAAACCTAGCGAGAATGAATTGATTCAAAACGTTTTTGACTTTGATGATAGGATCGTAAAACAAATCATGGTGCCTCAGAATAGAGTGGTGGCGCTGGATGTGGAGTTAGGCAGGAGCGAAATAACCAAACGTGTTATTGAAGAAGGATTCTCCCGTATTCCAATTTATTTAGGAGATATTGATAATGTTATTGGAATTGTTCACAGTAAAGATCTTTTAAAAGCCTTGATAGAAAATCGTTTCAGGACCTTAAAAGATATTATGCGTCCAGTGCATTTTATTCCTGAAAGTATGAAGATCAACGAATTGTTACGTGATTTTCAAAAGCATCATATTCAAATGGCAATTGTTACGAACGAATTTGGATCTACCGCTGGCCTTATTACAATGGAGGATATTATTGAAGAATTGGTTGGTGAGATACAGGATGAGCACGATGAAGAAAAACCAAATGTTGAGAAAAAAAGTGATACAGAATATATTGTAAACGCACAAGCCACTATTACAGATGTAAATGAAGCCTTGCCAATTGCATTGCCCGAAAACACGCATTACGAAACGGTTTCAGGATACATCAATTATATTTTTGGAAGAATTCCTGCAGTAAATGACAAGCGTAAAAAAGATGGATACGAATTAACAATATTAAAACGCACCAGGCAAAGTGTTGATACTGTTAGATTGAAAGTATTAGAAGAAAATGAATCATAGCTTAACCGCTAAATATTGGGATGACAGGTATCTGAAAAATGATTTTGGTTGGGACCTCGGCCAGGTTTCTCCTCCCTTAAAAGAGTATTTTGATCAACTCACAAATAAGGACCTTTTTATTTTAATTCCGGGAGCAGGGAATGCTTATGAGGCTGAATACCTTGTTAATAATGGCTTTACAAATGTTTTTGTTTGTGACATTGCACCAATTCCTTTACAAAATTTATTAGAACGCTGTCCAAAAATTAAAGCTTCCAATTTATTGCTGGAAGATTTTTTTGAATTAAATCATAGGCAATTTGACCTTATCATTGAGCAGACTTTTTTTTGTGCGATAAACAGATCGCTGAGAAAAAAATATTTTACTAAAGCTTACGAATTATTAAAACCAGGCGGAAAAATTGTTGGTCTTTTATTTAACGATGTGTTGAATGAAGACAAACCACCATTTGGCGGAACAAAAGAAGAGTATGTAAATTATTTTGCAGACTTGTTTATACCTAAGGTTTATGAAACAGCCTACAATTCTGTTAAACCAAGAGCCGGAAGAGAATTATTTATTAATTTCATAAAAAAGAACTGATCAATTTTACGAAAAAATGAACCAACGCGAATTATTTTTAAGACATGTAGCGCAGACTTCTGATCTGCCTTTACTTGGCGTTGATGTAAATATAAAAGAAGCAAAAGGTGTTAAGTTGATAGATGAAAATGGAAAAGAATACATTGATCTTATTAGCGGTATTTCTGTTAGCAACGTTGGGCATTGTCATCCAAAAGTTGTAAAGGCTATTGGGGAACAATCGCAAAAATTCATGCACTTAATGGTTTACGGCGAGTTTAACCAATGTCCACAAGTTAAATATGCCAAACTGTTAACTGATCTTTTACCAAAGCAATTAAATTCTGTTTATTATACAACCAGCGGTAGCGAAGCCACAGAAGGCGCATTAAAACTAGCCAAACGAGCAACAGGTAGAACAGAAATAATTTGTTTTAAGAATGCGTATCATGGTAGTACGCATGGCGCGTTAAGTGTAATGGGTGATGAGTTTTTTAAAAATAGTTTTCGTCCTTTGCTGCCTGGTATAAAGATCCTGGAATTAAATAATGCAAATGATCTTGAACAAATTTCTTCTCAAACTGCAGCTGTTATTATTGAACCAATTCAGGGCGAAGCCGGAGTAAGAAAAGCAAACGATAATTTTTTAAAATTGCTTCGTAAAAAATGCGACCAGCATAAAGCACTTTTAATTTTTGATGAGATCCAGACAGGTTTTGGGCGTATAGGTTCTTTATTTGCTTTTGAACAGGCTGAGGTTGTACCTGATATTCTATTAATCGCGAAAGGAATGGGTGGCGGTTTGCCAGTTGGTGCTTTTATTTCTTCCCTGGAATTAATGAATTGTTTAACAAACAATCCTGTGTTGGGCCACATTAATACATTTGGTGGCAACGCGGTTTGTATCGCTGCGGCAAAAGCCACACTTGAAATTATTGTAGAAGAAAAACTTTCAGATCGCGCAAAAGAAATTGAAAAGATAATTAAAGAGAACTTAAAACATTCCTTAATAAAAGAACTTCGCATTTTTGGTGCGTTAGGCGCAATCGATTATGGTGATGAGGAATTAAATATGAAGATCATTAAAAATTGCATTGAACAAGGCGTAATTACCGATTGGTTCTTGTTTTGTCCTACAGCGATGCGAATTGCCCCCCCTTTAACAATTACAAATGACGAATTAATTTCCGCTTTACAAAAAATTAAGACAGTTTTAGATGCAATCTAATTCTAAAATTGTTATTTTTATATTCTAAAATTAAAAGTCATGGGATTATTTGATAAATTGAAAAATGAATTCATTGATATTATCGATTGGGTTGATAATACAAATGATACGATCGTGTGGAAATTTCCACGTTTCCAGAATGAAATAAAAATGGGTGCAAAGCTTACTGTGCGCGAAAGCCAGATAGCTGTATTCATGAACGAAGGTAAAATTGCTGACGTGTTTCAACCAGGTATGTATACCCTTAGTACAGAAAATACACCATTACTTTCAACATTAAAAGGCTGGAAGTATGGATTTAACAGCCCTTTTAAAGCAGATATATTTTTTATAAGCACAAGACAATTTATTGATCAAAAATGGGGGACAAAAAACCCTATTACTTTAAGCGATCCACGCTTTGGTTTTATTGAATTAAGAAGCTTTGGTTCATTTGCATTTAGAGTAACTGATGGTGCTAAATTCATTAAAGAAATTGCAGGAACGGATGAGAATTTTACAACAGATGAAGTTACTGAGCAATTGCGTAGTATGATCGTAACAAAGTTTACTGATGCTGTTGGAGAAGGAAATATTCCGGTAGAAAAATTTGCCGCGAATATGGACGAGCTTTCTAAATTAGGACACGATAAATTAAACGCAGACTTTTTAGAATATGGTTTAACGATCACTAAATTTTTAGTTGAGAATGTATCGATGCCGGAAGAATTGAAAAAAGAAATTTTCAATTACTCTCGTTTAAATGCAATCGATATGAATAAATTAGCCCAATTCAATACTGCAAATGCTATTGGCGATGCGGCAAAAAATCAAGGCTTAGGTGGAGCAGGAGTGGGTATGGGTGTTGGCATGGGTATGGGAAATATGATGACCAACATGTTCAACAATCAAAATACAAATCAAAATAATAATAATGGTAATAACGTTGTACCCCCGCCAATCGTTCAATTTCACGTGGTTGTAAATGGTGCACAGGCAGGGCCTTTTAACCTACAACAATTACAGGGAATGGCAGCTTCAGGACAATTAAACAAAGCAAGTT
>JBDSFC010000001.1:0-4386 GCA_039919745.1 Bacteroidia bacterium
GGAATACCGCTACAGCAAAATGCTTAGCTTTTTCGCGCAATTCAATAACATTGCCAACCAGCGCTATTACCGTTGGGACCGCTACCCGAGCCAACGATTTAACTTTATGATCGGTGTAACTTTTGTACCGTTTTAATTAAATTTTCTTTCAAAAAATCCCTTATCTTTACTACTCATTTAGTAAAGAAAAATGGCACGTTTAAACATTTTAAAAACTTACAAAATATATATTGGTGGACAATTTCCGCGTACTGAAAGTGGACGTTATTACGCTTTATTAAATAAGAAAAGCGAAACAATTGCCAACGTGTGTTTATCGTCCCGAAAAGATTTTAGAAACGCCGTAGTGGCCGCCCGCGCTGCTTTTGCAGGGTGGAGTGGTAAAACAGCTTTTAACCGTAGCCAGATCTTATACCGCATTGCTGAAATGCTGGAAGGCAGGAAAGCACAATTTGTTGACGAATTGGTTTTACAAGGTATTACGCCAAAAGCGGCAGAAGCAGAGATATTACAAAGCATTGACAGGTTAGTATATTATGCCGGATGGTGTGATAAATATTCTGCATTATTTAGTTCGGTTAATCCCGTTGCCTCTTCGCATTTTAATTTTTCTGTTCCAGAACCTACAGGTGTTGTTTCTGTTATTGCACCTGAAGATTCAGGTTTATTAGGATTGGTAAGTGTTATTGCACCGATTATTTGTGGCGGTAATGTATGTGTAGTATTAGCTTCTAACAGTTTGCCTTTATGTGCGGTAACTTTTGCCGAAGTACTTGCTACATCAGATCTTCCGGGCGGTGTGGTAAATATTATTACAGGTACATCAAAAGAATTACATAGTCATTTTTCATCTCATATGGATGTGAATGCGATCATTTATTGCAGAAACAATAAAGAAGAATCAAAAATTATTTCAGAAAATGCATCACTAAATGTGAAACGTTCTTTTAACTGGAATAAAGAATGGACAAAAGACGACAATCAAAATCCTTATTTAATTTTAGAACTCCAGGAAATTAAAACAACCTGGCACCCTATTGAAAATATTGGTATTGGCGGCGCGAAGTATTAAATCTAAGTTTTGTAACTTTTTCTATTTCTCAATCGTCTTACACTAAACCCGTTTATGAAACTTTTTTACACACTTCTTTTAAGTTTGATCTTTACTTCTTTTTTTTCTCAAAAACAATGCAAGGGTATTTTATTGGATAGCACTACTTCTAAACCTATTGAATTTGCTAACATTGGAATAATTGGTAAAGGTTTTGGGACTGTTACCAACGAAAAAGGTGAATTTAATTTTACTGTACCAGATAGTGTAATAAATTTTCCAATAAAGATCTCAATAATTGGTTACCGTACAAAAACAGTGGCCCTTGGTAATTTAATTTCGCAAAACAAAATACAATTATCTCCCTTTGTAACAAGCTTAAATGAAATATCGGTATCTGCAAAAAAGACCAAAGTAAAAATTGTAGGTAATGATACAAAAAGCCGGAGTGTTACTGCCGGATTCGTTAAAAATACTTTAGGGGCAGAGCTGGCAATTAAATTAAATATTAAACATCCTAAAACACATTTGCGAAAATTTTATTTAAACATTGCCAATAACTCTATTGAAAAACCAATCTTTAGGTTCAACGTTTATAATAAAGATGAAAAGGGTTATCCAAAGGATAATATTTTAACGCAGAACGTTATTATTGAAGCAAAAGAAAAAACAGGGTTAATTGAATTAGACCTAACGCCTTACAATTTGTTTGTAGATGACGATGTGTTTATTTCTGTTGAATGGATCAAAGACCTTGGTGATGTAAAAGGATTATTCTTCTCAACTAAATTAGTTGGAAATCCAACGTATTATCGTCAAGCGAGCCAGGATAAATGGCAAAAAATCGCACCGGGTGTTGGTTTGCACGCTGAAGTAGCGTATTGATCTTAAATAGAGCCTTTACTGGATCTTCTTACTTTTTTATTTTTAACAAGGCCAGGGCAACCGTCGCATTTATTTTTATTAAAAATGCAACTTTCCATTGTACAGGCTACAATAGCAAAGATCGAAAAAATAATAAGACTTCTTTTAAACATAATTGGTATTACAAATATACGGGAATATTTTAGTATTTTTAGAATCTAAAATGAACCTGTTTTTTCATATAGGCCAATACTTTATGCTTTTGTTCATGGTTTTTAAAAAACCACAAAAGTTTAGCATTTATTTGCGGCAAATAATTTTTGAGATCGACTCTATTGGTATTTCATCTTTACCTATCATTGTTATTATTTCGATTTTTATGGGCGGTATCATTACCATACAATCTGCACATGCCATTGATAGCCCACTAGTGCCATTATATGCAGTTGGTTTCACAACCCGCGAAAGTATTATGCTCGAGTTTAGTCCAACCATTGTGTGTTTAATTTTAGCCGGAAAAGTTGGCTCAAATATTGCTTCTGAAATTGGTGCCATGCGTATAACTGAGCAAATAGATGCTTTAGAGATCATGGGAATTAACTCAGCCGGTTATTTAATTTTTCCAAAAATTGCCGCTGCGGTTTTTATTTTTCCTTTTTTAATTGCTTTAAGTATGTTTTTAGGAATATTCGGTGGTTATTTAATGGGAGTATCATCGGGCGCTTGTACATCTTATCAATACATATATGGGATACAAGCTTTTTTTGATCCGGGAAAATTGTACTATTCTTTCACCAAAGTAATTGTGTTTGCTTTTATCATTACCTCTGTTTCGGCTTATTTTGGCTATAATACAAGAGGCGGGGCTTTAGAAGTTGGTAAAAGCAGTACCAGCGCTGTTGTATACAGCAGCGTCTTAATTTTATTGTTCAGCTTGATCTTAACTGAAATATTTATTAACCGTTGATAGAGATCAAGAACATAAATAAAACTTTTGGCGACAGGCAGGTTGTAAAAGATGTTTCGTTTACTTTTCATAAAGGCAAAACAAATTTAATTATTGGCGAAAGTGGTTGTGGTAAAACAACTATTTTAAAATTAATGGTGGGTTTGCATAAAGCTGACAGTGGCGATATCTTATACGACGGACAAAATTTTCCGAAACTAACAATTATTGAGCAGCAAAACGTAAGAAAAAAAATTGGCATGCTTTTTCAGGGCGGCGCTTTATTTGATTCGCAAACGTTAGAAGAAAATGTTCAGTTTCCATTAGATATGTTTACTGATCTTACTAAAGCAGAAAAACTTGACCGTGTTAATTTTTGTTTGGAGAAAGTTCAACTGGTTGGAAAAAATAAATTGTTTCCTGCCGAGTTAAGTGGTGGTATGAAAAAACGTGCAGCCCTTGCACGCGCTATTGCAAATAATCCCAGTTATTTATTTTGCGATGAACCCAATTCCGGATTAGATCCCAAAACATCAATTGTTATTGATAACCTTATAAAAAGTTTAACTGAAGAATTTAATATTACAACCATTATTGTAACACACGATATGAATAGTGTTATTGAAATAGGAGAAAATATTATGTTTGTTTATAAGGGTGAAAATTGGTGGACGGGTGATAAATCACAAATTCTTAAAACTAAAAATCAGGAGTTATTTGGTTTTGTTTTTGCAAGTGAATTTATGAAACAAGTATTGGGTACTCCAAAGTAAATCAATTAATTTCTATAAAGTTATTTGGGCGTGCCCCTTCGGGTCGGGCTTTCGCCACTCGCTTTTTTTATTTGCCTTTCAGGCGCACAAAAAAGAGCTCAAACAAAGGCTCTATCCCTCACGCGAATTTCCGAATTTCTTATATGCGCTTTTGTTTGCGTTAGGGATTGAAACGTAAAGCCCACAATGAAGCGAAGCGGAAGGAGGACTTGGAGTGAAAAGCCCGGGCCGCAGGCAACGCCCAAATAATAAAAATAATTTCTGAATAATTAAACTTCTTCCTGGATCTCTAACCAACGAACAGATCTGTCATCCAGATCTTTTGCAATTACTTTTAGTTCATCGCTAATTTTTTGGATCTCGTTATAATCTGTAATGCCTGATGCCAGCTTGTTCTCAAGTTCCAATTTTTTTGCTTCCAGTTTTGGGATCTCTACTTCTATAATTTCTAACTCACGCTGTGTTTTATAAGACAATTTTTTTGCAGGAACCTCAGCAACTTTTTTTTCGACAACAACTTTTTGTTCAGCGGGGATCTCTACTTTTAATTCAGGAAATTTTTCATCTTTTTTATTGGCTTTCCATTCGCGGTATTCGGTATAGTTACCCGGAAAATCTTTAATGGCGCCATCACCTTCTAAAACAAAAGTATGATCAACTAATCTGTCAATAAAATAACGATAGTGAGATACAATTAAAACACAGCCTTTAAACTCTTCTAAAAAATCTTCTAAGGTTTGTAATGTAACAAT
>JBDSFC010000031.1:0-3043 GCA_039919745.1 Bacteroidia bacterium
GATATGAATGGCATTGAGTTCCTTAACAGCCTTACTACATTCCCTCCCACCGTTTTTGTATCCGGCAAAAAACTATATGGTGTTGATGCTTTTGATAACAACGCATTAGATTATTTGCATAAACCTGTTTCATTCGCAAGGTTTTTAAAATGTGTCAACAAAATAAAGCTACATTTTGAACAAACAGTAGCTGCCAGACCGGTCAAACAACAAAATATATTTATCAAACATGATGGCATTCACATACGCCTTGCCATTGACGATATTTTTATAATAAGAGCAAATGATAATGACGTAACTCTTAATACAAATATTAAGTCTTACAAAACACATTTGCGATTAAAAGATATTTATGACATGTTACCCTTAAATGATTTTATGAGAGTACACAGGTCTTTTATTGTACAATTAGCCAAAATAGACAAAGTAGACGGTGAAATAATTGAGATTAATGGCCGAACAATACCTGTTAGCAGAACTTATTTAGGAGAGCTATATGAACGTTTAAAAATAAAATGATATGGATATTCAAGCGCTAAAAATTTATCTGAATTGCGACAATAGTTTTTTGTTAAGTCTTGTTCAAACATTTATTGAAGAAGCAAGGGAGATAACAAGAAAAATTGAGCTCGCCTGGCAAAACGAAAATCAAAAAAGTATAAAATTAAATGCACACAAACTCTTGGGATCTGTGCGGATCCTTGAATTAACGGAACTTATCGGTTTATTGGAAAAAATAGAAATACATGCTTCTGAGAAGCTTCGTTCCAATGAAATGGAAAATCAAATAAAACAACTTTCAGCTTCAGTTGAAAAAGTGATCTATGATATGAACGTTACTCTTGAAGAACTTGAATCATAAATATTTCACCTCAGGAAAATAGCCATCGACCATACGTTTCTTACAATTCATCCTTAAAACACTCTTTTTTTTGTCTCATCACGTATAATAATTAATAACTGATGAATACAAAAAATCAATGGAACTTAATAAAGCTATAGAAGAGGCTATAAAATTTGGATTTACTAAACAACTTATATTAGTAAATGGAGTTATAAAAAAATTATTTTCAGAAAAGGATTTTTTAAAAGAAGAATTTGCAATTGTAAAAACGTATCCGGTAAATTCTACTGAAGGATATACAGGAACTATATCCTATGTGGTACTTAATGATTGCACGCTAGGATATCTTTTAAAACATAGAAAAAGAAGATTAAGGAAACAAGCAGTAGAAAAACATTCTCATTTTGAAAGATAGTTTCCCGGAAATACCAGATATATCAAAAGGCTTGATTTTACTGGGAATTCAGCCAGTTTTAATAGACTGTATATTAAGAAGTTATAGAACAAACAACCGAAAGCCCAATTACGGCACGGGATTTGGCATATAAACAGATAGATGAATTATAAATTTAAAAAACTAGTACTATGAAATCTCTTATTGTTTTTTATTCTGTTTGTGTACTACTGTTCTATAGCCTTATGTCATATATCGGACACCGCAACAAAAAATATGCAGCGCCTGAAAGCAGTGGTTTATTAGAAGATGTTACTGTTCCGTCAACTGATTATAAGATCAGCAAAGCTAAATTACTTGCTCAAAATTTTGATAATGCAATTGTGTATACTAAAATGGAAGAACCACGAATGGCTTCAAAAGAGATCTATAAAGCTATAACTTCGTTTGCTATTCATAGCAATTCTTCACCTGAAAGCTATGCTCAAAAAACCATGAATTCCATTTTAAAAGACCTGAGCATATGTTATATCGATCTTGAACGAAAACAACAAGTTCCTCAAAATATGAATAATGTATTTGAGCGTTCAGAACTATTTATTGCTTATGGTTTCATTCACAAATCACAAAATGAACTTAAGCATGGGAAAATTATGGATGCTTTAGAGAATATTTACAAGGCGCAGGAATGCCTTGCTCTGTCGGCCAAATATGCAGAGGAGAAAGATCTTAATTTACACCTGCGTTTGTTAAAAAACACCAAAGAGCTAGTTGAAGAAATTACAGATGAAGAAAGTATGTAGCAAATAAATACTAAACCATATTCCCATGAAAGATCAAAATCATTTTAATGTTGTGGTATTGGAAGACAGTGATTTTTACAACAATGTTCTTACCCGTCAACTACAAAATTATACAGATATTATTGCTTTTGATAAAAATTTCAGTTTTGATATACAATCGTATACGAACGTAAATGATTGCTTACGAAATCTTAAAGCAGAAACAGATATTGCATTTATAGATTATTATTTAAGTAATAGTATCAATGCGCTTGATGTAATGAAAAAAATACAACAAAGGTGCAGTGATTGTAAAATAATTATATTATCACAAATAAGAAATATTAAAACCTCTCTTCAGACCATAAATGAAGGAGCTTCAGACTTTATCAGCAAAGACCGTTTTGCCCTGGCAAGGTGTTGTTATATTCTTGAAGAGGTTATAAATCAACGGCTTCAACCCGGTACGCCATAAAGGTCAAAAAAACACCTATTTATTTTCTTCTCGATTTATTGTTTTTGTATTGTAATCCGGCTTATTTTTCGTATTTTAGATATACATTTATGAATGACAAGCCGTTTACCATATATGTTGTTGAGGATAACGAATGGTTTAATAAATTGTTAGTCCATATTCTTTCTTTAAATCCGGATTACCAAATAAAAACATTTTTAACTGCCAGGGATTTTTTAAAATGCCTTGATGATGCTCCTCATGTTGTAACACTGGATTATCGTTTACCCGAAATGGATGGCTTTGAGGTTTTATCAAAAATAAAAGCGCACAATCCGGATATTGAAGTTATTATTGTTTCTGAGCAAAATAATATTGAAACAGCTGTTGAATTACTTAAAAATGGCGCATATGATTATATTGTTAAAGAAAAAGATATTAAAGAGCGTTTACTTAGTGCTCTAAAGAAGATACAAAAAAACTCGTATCTTAAGAATCGTATCTCACATCTTGAAAAAGAGGTTCAAAAAAAATACAACTTTCAAAATTCTATTATTGGCAGTAGCCCC
>JBDSFC010000033.1:0-9241 GCA_039919745.1 Bacteroidia bacterium
CGTATAATACACGCTCAAAAGGTACAATTTTACTCGCTTCCAGGCCTTCGATCAAATTATTGGCAGATTTTTCGGCCATTCTTTCCAAAGGCAATAATTGTTCTTTTTTAAGATCGTAGAGATCAGCAATGTTTTTTACAAGTCCCGCATCATATAATTGTCCAATAGTTTCGCCACCCAAACTATCAATATTCATAGCTTTACGCGAAACAAAATGTTCCATCCTACCTTTTACCTGTGGCGGGCAACCCATATCGTTTGGACAAAAATGGTTGGCTTCACCTTCATCCCGTTTTAATAAAGTTCCGCATTCAGGACAATTAGTAATGTATTTTGTTGGCTCTGTATTTGATTTTCTTTTTGTAAGGTCAACACCAATAATTTTCGGAATGATCTCTCCGCCCTTTTCTACAAATACAAAATCACCAATGCGTACATCTAATTTTTCAATAATATCTGCATTGTGTAATGATGCACGCTTAACCGTTGTTCCACCAAGTGGTACTGGTTTTAAATTGGCAACAGGTGTTATAGCACCTGTGCGGCCCACCTGGTAAGTAATATCTAACAATTCGGTTGAAACCTGTTCTGCTTTAAATTTATAAGCAATGGCCCAACGTGGTGATTTAGCAGTAAAGCCTAATTGTAATTGTTGTTTGTAATCGTTTACTTTTATTACAATGCCATCAATATCAAAAGGCAGTTTAAAACGTTCTTTATCCCAATGATCAATAAACTCTAAAACCTCATTTATATTATTTAATAATTTTGAATGCTCGCTGGTTTTAAATCCCCAACTTTTTGCAGCATTTAAATTTTCGAAATGGCTTTTAAAAGGAACTTCTTCGCCTAACATATAATACACAAAACAATCCAATTTTCTTCCCGCGACAACGGCGCTATCCTGCATTTTCATTGTACCGGAAGCTGCATTACGGGGGTTAGCCAAAGGCGGTTCACCAATTTCTTCACGCTCTTTATTTATCTGATCAAAAACATTTCTTGGTAAAAATATCTCACCGCGTATTTCAAATGAAGATGGAAAATTTCCTTTTAATTTTAAAGGAATAGATTTAATTGTTTTAGCATTAGTAGTTACATCATCACCCTGTACACCATCACCACGGGTAATAGCCTGAACCAATTCTCCATCCTTATAATTTAAACCAATAGAAAGTCCGTCAAATTTTAATTCGCAAACATACTTAACTGTACTTGATGCAAAAAGATCATTCTGTTGTAAGCCCAAACCTTCCTGCACTTTACGATCAAAGTCTATCATATCCTCTGTGCTGTAACTATTAGATAGAGACAGCATTGGGTATTTATGTTTAACTGTTTTAAATGTTTTTGTAATTGTGCCGCCAACACGTTGACTTGGAGATGTTGGTGAAATTAATCCAGGAAATTGTTTTTCGAGTTCAATAAGCTCTTCCAATAATTTATCAAAATCAAAATCACTTATTGTTGGACTATCATTTACATAATAGCTGTGATTATGCGTTTCAATTTCTTCAGATAATTGTTTGATCTTTTTTTCTGCCTGCAATTTGTCCATACCAAAAATTAAAATTTCAGTAAATTAATTATTTTACTTAAATAAAGTTCATCTATATTATCAAAAGAATTTAGTTCATCGCTATCTATATCAAAAACACCAACAACCTCATTCTTTGAATTAAATAAAGGCAATACAATTTCGCTTTTACTTAAAGAGCTGCAGGCTATATGTCCGGGAAAAGCCTCAACATCTGCAACAATAATGGTTTCTTTTTTTTGCCAACTTGTACCACACACACCTTTACCCATATTGATACGTGTACAAGCAACAGGCCCTTGAAACGGACCCAAAACCAATTGGTTCTCTTTCACCAAATAAAATCCAACCCAAAAATAATCCATGCCAAATTTAATTGCCGCGCAAATGTTAGCCATGTTGGCAATAATATCTTTTTCATCTTCCACCAATGCTTTTATTTGCGGAAGAAGTTCTTTGTATTTTTCTTCTTTGGTTGTTGCTGTTAACTTTAGATCATCGGCCATTTTAAATTCTATTTGTATACAAATTTATGTATCTTTCAGTTTAAATTAATAAAAATGAAAAAAATATTAGCAATTGCATTATTTGGTTTGGCTTTTGGAGCTAAAGCGCAAACTATTGAATCGGGAAGCCATTCAACAACAGGATACGTAAAATCTGACGGAACTATTGAGAACAGTAGCCATTCAACAAAAGGCTATATTAAAAACGATGGAACTATTGAGAATTCTTCACACTCAACCATTGGTTACATTAAAAGTGATGGAACTATTGAGAATAGCAGCCATAGTACTATTGGTTATGTAAAAAGCGATGGAACCGTTGAAAATTCATCTCACTCAACTGTTGGCTACGTAAAAAGTGACGGTACAGTAGAAAGCTCTTCACATTCTACAATTGGCCACGCAAGTGGTGTAAAAAAAGAATGGGCTGCGGTGGTTTTCTTTTTCTTTAAATTCTAAATTAATCTTTCGTGATGGAACGCAGATAACGCTGATCAAACGGGTTACTTACTGATAAATTTAATCTGTGTAAACCCGTTAAATCTGTGTGATCCGTGTTCTATCCCGAATTGTTTAAATGATCAATTGCAAACCATCCACCGCTAATTCAATATTGGCTGGTAATTCTTTCGAAACATGTTCATGTAAACCCAATTGATGTGAAATATGCGTAAGGTAAGCTTTGCGGGGTTTTAACTCATTTACCATATTAACCGCTTCTTCAAACGTAAAATGCGAGACGTGCGGTTCTCTTCTTAAAGAGTTTAAAACCAAAACATTTAAATTCTTTAATTTTTCTTTTTCCTCTTCTGCAATAAAATTAGCATCAGTAATGTAAGCAAAATCATTTATTCTAAACCCCTTAACAGGCAAACGAAAATGCATCACATTTATTGGCGTTAATAAGACATCACCAACATAAAAAGGGTCATTATCAAAATCGATCACATTAATTTCAGGGATACCGGGATATTTTTCTTCCGAAAAAATATAGGCAAATTCCCTGTGCAATGCCTTTTGCACACGTTTTGTAGCGTATACAGGCATTACCATTTTATTGATAAAATTAAATGATTTTACTTCATCCAGTCCGGCAATATGATCTTTATGCTCATGCGTAAATACAACGGCATCCAAACGTTTTACATTTTCGCGAAGAAGTTGCTGCCTGAAATCCGGCCCTGAATCAATTACGAAACGTGTATTTTCACTTTCCACTAAAATAGAAGAGCGTAAACGTTTATCGCGTGAATCAAGACTTGTACACACCTCGCATTCGCAGGCAATTATTGGTACGCCCTGCGAAGTTCCTGTTCCTAAAAATGTAATTTTTACCGACAAAACAATTAATTTTAAAAGATCAAGTTACCTAATTATTAAAAACAAAGTAAATTAATTTTTGTTTTTTATTAAAAATTTATCCTGGTTAAAATTATACGTTAAGCCAATTACAAACCTACCAGCATTTGAAAGATCCTGGCTGGAAACCCGCTCGTACACGTTAAACTGGAAGGATGTATTGAGAACAAAGTTCTTGTAATTTATGTCCAGGCTTGGCCCAAGCAATAAGACATTTACATTGGTTCCTTTTTCCATATTTCCGTTTAGATACAATCCTTTACTATATTCATAATTTGCAAAAACAGAAGGGAAAATTTTCAGGCTCTTCTTTTCAAAACGTGTAAAGAGATTAAATACTTGATTGTATGAGTTTGCAAATTGTTCTTGGTATTGATTTTTACCATTGAACTTAAATAAACAATTGGTATTAATGCCCCACCATTTACGGCTCATCATATAATTGATGTAATAAAAACAGTCAACGCTTCCTGTACCATTTTGATTTAATAATGATATGCGTTGCAGCTCATCATTTTGTTTGTTAATGATCCCAACCGGTAATTTAATTCCTGCGCCAACTATCATACGTTGTTTTGTTGAATAGCCGTTCAATCGTTTTATAATATGATACCCTGTAAATAAGCATGGATCTGCGATACCAGTGTTTGTGTTTTTTTCTTCATCGTACTTTGTTTTAATTTGCTGAACCGGTAAAATAAAATTGATCTCCCAGCGAGGATGTAAAAAATATTTTCCACGCAATTCAATTATTTTATACGTTTCGTAATCTTTGCTCGAATGATCTTTAGTGAATGTTGCTGAATCTCCCAACACTGTTGTTGGATCGTGCATCGTTCTATAAGCGCCCGCATTTATAAAGCGTGAGCTTTCCTGGTAATTGCGATAACCATTAAAAACCCTGTAACGGTGTAACAACATTAACTGGCTCTGATTGTCGTAAGGTGTAATACCCATAAAACTGCCACAGAGATCGCAGGCAAATGTTCTTAAACTAAAAAAAAGAAATACTGTTATTCTTAAAAATTTCATAATGATCGGTTTTTATTTCGATCATTACATTAAAGTAAAAACTGTTTTAATTACCGTTATTCTGTAACGGCAATTTCTATCTCAACATTTTCTCTATTACGAATATGCACCGGTACGCCACCTTTAACTTCATACGGAGGAGGCAACGCGTAATCGTGCCCTATGGCGTATAAATAATAATCGCCTTTATAACATTTTATATTATAATTTCCATCCGCATCCGCTACTACTTTTGCATTGTATCCATTTGTATCAGCACCCGGAAATTCTTTGGCATTAAATTTTATAAAAACTGTGGCATTCGCAATTTCTTTTGAGTGATGTTTTACCGCTCCTTTAATAGTTGATTTACCGTCTAATTGATTTTTTTTACAAGCAAAAAAACAAAGGCAAATAAAACCTAGAATATAAATTATATTTTTTTTCACGTTCTAATAATTTGGATCTGAGAAACGTTTGTCTCCCAAAAATTTATAATCTGTTAAAGTATTTAAGAAAGCAATAATATCCTGCTTGTCTTGTGCGGTAAGTGGCAAACCGTTATTTTGCAATAACGGGTCGAGATTGATCTGGTTAGGTTTTACATTAGCGTAATGATCTAAACATTCATTTAAAGTATTAAAGCGCCCATCATGCATATAGGGCGCTGTTTTTGCAATATTTCTTAAGCTTGGTGTTTTAAATTTATACCTGTCTTGCGGTAAGCCTGTAATATGCGCCCTGCCACTATCCTGGTAAAATGTACTTATAGCTATACCATTGCTTTTAAATCCAAAGTCAGAGAACAAAGGTTCTTTATGACAAGCATTGCAGTTAGCAATAAATAAATTATAACCTTTTGATTCTGCATCAGAAAGCTGTACGTTATTTTCCTGGCGCTTGTAATAATCATATTTACTGTTGTACGAATACATTAAACCCATAAACTGGGCAATAGCCCTGAACATTCTTTGACTGTTTACAGTATCTGAACCAAATGCTTTTTTGAAAAGCCCTTTGTATTTGGATGAAGCCTGTAGTTTTACAATAACAGGATTAATATCCGCACCCATTTCCAATGTGTTTGTTATTGGACCTAAAGGCTGTACTTCAATATGATTGATACCACCATCATGCATAAAATAAGGGTGCCAGGTTAAATTAAAAATAGCGGGCGCGTTGCGGTTACCGTTATGATTATTTATACCATGACTAACCGCATGCTCCGCATTGGCAAAAGCAGCAAAATCCTGATGGCAACTACCACATGAAACCGAATTGTCAGCGCTAAGCATAGACTCATAGAACAATGCCCTGCCTAAAGCAAACTTATCTTCGCTGATAGTATTTACACTAAAAGTATATTTAGGTTGCGGCCAGCCATCAGGTACTACCTCTACAAGATTGCCTGTTGGCAAAGGCTCAATGATCTTAGGATCTACTTTGCAGGAATAAAAGGTTAAAACACCAAGTAAAAAAAATATAATTGCAGTTTGTTTCATTAATTATGTACGTGCTCAAAACTGATCATATCAGCGTAATTATCAGCAAATAATTTTGATCCAGCGCCTGCCGTCAGTTGTGAATACTGACCAGTTTGTGTAACATCAATTAAATTAGGATGTTCAAACAATTCGCTGATGTTTACAGTTAAGTGAATTTGCGGTGTAATACTTGATGAAACATTAGCAGGTGTACTGGCAAAATTAAAATTAAAATTGCGTTGTACTTTATTTGCACCACCAAAACCACCAATGTGGTATTCGATCACATGGTTTGGTGCGGGCGATTTTGGCGCTGTACCTTCCAGTTTAAACATAATGTACCCACTGTTCCATGTCCAGAACATCCCTTTGCTTTGAGCAAGATCTCCCGCTTGTGCGCCTGAACAATTTGCAGCGCTATCAACGCCTAATGTAAACGAAATGGATTTGTAAGAATCAAATGGAACATTGGCAATACTTAAAAGAGTGGTTGCAGGATCTGCAAGATCAATTAAGTGATAACTGTTAGATTCTGTAAAAGTAGAATTATCATTTTTTGTTATCACAATATTACTGATGTAATATTTTAATTTGGTTACGGTAAAGGTATCTCCTTTAGCGTTTACATATTTTTGATTAAAGGCCAGGTTAATTGTATCGTAAACCATATGTTCAAACTCAACCTTTAATACACCGGTTGTTGCGGCAGGTGTTTCAGGTTCCGGATCGGGATCTTTTTTTTCTTTTTTACAGGCCGAAAAACCTATAAGCAAGAACAGAGCTGTGATTTTTAAAATGCTTTTCATTTTTATTTATGATTAATAAAGTTACTAAAAATTGTTCAAATAGTTTAATAGCAGTATATAAAGGTTTTGCAAAAACTAATAAAAGTTAATGCATGCCAATATATAAAACACCGAATCAAAACTAAAATTGTATTAAGTTGATAATTAAATGGTAGGAGGTTTAAATAACGCTGTTACTTTTCCCTCTTTTAGTTTTGCTTCAAAAGAAGTATTAATTAACGAGAGAAAAATGTTTGGCGAATAAAATTTTATAGTTTTTACAACTGCTTCTTCGGCTTTATTCAGTTTAATGTTTGAATCTGGTGTCTTAGTTGGCTGTTCTTCTTCCTTTTCGGCCAGTTTTGTTAATTCCTTTTCCATTGCACATTTACCCATGCAGCACGAATCTTCTTCATCTTTATTTTCGCACAATACCTCAGCGTAATACTCCTGGTTGATCAAATAACTGATACATACCTCCAATCTCGCAAAAAGAGAGAATAAAATGGAAAAAAGGAATATATAAGAAGCCAATTTCACGGTTTAAAATTAAGCTAAAATCCACAAAGTGAGGCAATTATTTAACCTTTTATTAATAAAAACACCCTTTTTTTAAAAAAATCTTATCTTTGCAGCCTAACTAACAAACAAAAAATATGATCTATTTGGATTTTGAAAAACCTGTTCAAGATTTGGAAGAAGAAATTATCAAGCTGAAAGAAGTAGCTTCTAAAAGCAAGGTAGATCTTACTGAAAAAATTAAAGAACTGGAAAATCACATTATTGATAAAACCAAAGAGCTTTATTCTAATCTTACCCCATGGCAGCGTGTACAAGTAAGTCGCCATCCTGAAAGGCCATATACTTTAGCTTACATTGATTCGGTATCCAACAAAAGTTTTATTGAGTTGCATGGCGACAGAACTGTAGGTGATGATAAAGCTATGGTTGGAGGTTTTGGAGAAATTGACGGACAAACCGTAATGTTTATTGGCCAACAAAAAGGCATCAATACCAAAATGCGCCAAATACGTAGATTTGGAATGGCTAATCCTGAAGGTTATCGCAAGGCATTACGCTTAATGAAGCTGGCAGAAAAATTCAACAAACCTATTGTTACTTTTATTGATACTCCCGGTGCTTATCCCGGATTAGAGGCTGAAGAGCGTGGACAAGGCGAAGCCATTGCCCGTAATTTATTAGAAATGGCGCAATTAAAAGTACCTGTAATTTGTATTATTATTGGCGAAGGAGCCAGTGGTGGTGCTTTAGGTATTGGCATTGGTGATAAAGTTTTAATGTTAGAAAACACCTGGTATTCAGTTATCTCACCAGAATCCTGCTCATCTATTTTATGGCGCAGTTGGAGTTTTAAAGAACAGGCAGCTGATGCATTGAAACTGACATCATACGATATGAATAAAAACAAACTCATTGACGGTATAATTCTTGAACCAATGGGTGGCGCGCATCGTAATCATGAAGAAATATTTGCTACGGTTAAAAAAGAAATTTTAAAACACCTGGCAACTTTAAATAAATTAGGTACAGAAGAACGAATAGATCAACGCATTGAAAAATTCTCGGCTATGGGCGTAGTGCATGATCTTGAAATTGAAAATGAGCTCGAATTAAAAAACGCTAAATAATAAATTCTTACAAAAAAAAGTAATATATAATTCAAAAAAAATGGCAGACACAGGAGATATAAACGTAGGATCGATCATCCGATTTAATGGTGATATTGTACAAATTACCGATTGGCAACACCGCACACCCGGAAACTTACGTGCATTTTACCAGGCAAAAATGCGCAACTTAAAAAACGGTAAACAAACCGAGAACCGTTTTAGAAGTGGCGAGAGTATTGAAACTGTACGCGTAGAATATAAAATGATGCAATACATTTATCTTGAAGGAGATTTTGCAGTATTGATGGATACGGCAAATTATGAGCAGATACATGTGCCATTAATTATGTTTGGTGCCGGCGGCCGTTTTTTAAAAGAAGGTATGGAAGTTAAAGTAAGCTTTGAAGGTGAAGAACCTATTATTGCTGAGCCACCAACTTTTATTGAATCACAAATTACGTATACCGAGCCGGGTTTAAAAGGTGATACTGCTACCAACACATTAAAATTTGCAACATTAGATACAGGAACAGAGATTAAAGTGCCTTTATTTTTTAATGAAGGTGATTGGGTAAAAATTGATACCCGCACTGGAGATTACGTTGAGAGAATTAAGAAGTAACTATGTCATCCCGAGGAACGAGGGATCTTTGTAAAGAGATGCTTCCTTCGTCAGCATGACAATGCAAAAAAATCCGGATAAATTTTATCCGGATTTTTTATTTTAAGAATTTTATTTCTTCATTTTATCCTTAAAGATCTTTTCAAATTTTTCAACCTTAGGTTGAATCACAAATTGACAATATCCTTCACTGCCATTTTGGTTATAATAATTTTGATGATAGGCCTCAGCCTCGTAATAATTAATGTATGGCTTAATTTCAGTCACTATCGGATTTGGATAAGCGTGTTCTTCATTAATTTGTTT
>JBDSFC010000068.1:0-3522 GCA_039919745.1 Bacteroidia bacterium
CTTGTGTATTTAAGCGTTGTGCGATCTTTTTTTCAATACCATCAAAAGCGCCGCCACAAATAAATAAAATATTTTTTGTGTTTACTGCGATCATTTTTGCATCAGGATGTTTACGTCCGCCTTGTGGTGGAACATTTACAATTGTTCCTTCCAATAATTTAAGCATTGCTTGTTGAACTCCTTCACCACTTACATCACGGGTAATAGATGGATTATCGCTTTTGCGGGCGATCTTATCCAGCTCATCAATAAATACAATTCCTTTTTCAGCAGCAGCTACATCATAATCTGCCGCTTGTAGTAAACGTGTTAAAATACTTTCTACATCTTCACCAACATAACCCGCCTCGGTAAGTACCGTTGCATCGGCGATACAGAATGGCACGTTTAACATAGTTGCAATGGTTCTTGCCAATAATGTTTTACCGGTCCCTGTTTCACCTACTAAAATTAAATTTGATTTATCGATCTCAACTTCTTCTTTTAAATTTTTTTGCGTGTGCGAAATTCTTTTGAAATGATTGTATACTGCAACGGCCAATACTTTTTTTGCATCATCCTGGCCAATTACATATTCATCCAGTTTTTCTTTTATTGCAGCCGGCTTTAAAAGATTAAGGGCTTGTTGCAATTGTTGTTTTTGCTCACCCATTGCTTCTTCTTTAATTAAATTAAAAGCCTGGTTAATGCAATTATCACAAATATGTCCGTTGATCCCCGCAATAAGGATCTTCGCTTCTTTTTTATCTCTTCCGCACATTGAGCAGCGAAGGGTTGTATCTTTTGCCATTGTATTAAATTAAAATAGAACTAAAATCAGAATGTTTTTTATTTATCAAAGTACTTTTTCATGTATGTGAAATAATGGTCCTTCCATCCTTTCTTATAGTTCTCTCCCTGATCATCAGGAATATTTGTGTGTGTGATAGTTAATAATGTAAATCCATCTTTGAAAGTAAAAAACAATTCGATCGTTGAATCCTCATCTGTTTCTGCAAAATCGGTTGTACGCCATTTTTGAATTATTCTTTTATGTGGGAAGATCTCAACATTAGTACCTGTTATATAACCATCCCATGCTGAAAATTTACCACCTTCACTTGTACTTGTTTTTGCTGGTGACCCACCAGTAAATTCTGAATGAATTTTATCATTTAACCAACCCGAAAAAACTTCTTTTGGTTGGCAATTTAATTTTACTGATACTTTTATCTTTTCCACTTTAACCTCAACTTTCTTATGCGTGTTTTTTAATATCTTCTTTTTTATCTTTTAAAATCGCGATAACAGATTCTGCTATTTTACCTGGAGAAAATCCACATTCTTCATACAATTCTGTTTGTTCTCCATGTTCAATAAAATTGTCAGGGATCCCAAGTCTTACTAACTTTGCAGAATAATTATTATCTGCCATAAATTCCAAAACGGCGCTTCCCATACCACCCATAATACAACCATCTTCAACAGTAATTACTTTTTTGTATTTGCTAAATACTTCGCGCAATAGTGCTTCATCAATTGGTTTTACAAAACGCATATCATAATGCGCGGGTTCAATTCCTTGTTCTTTTAATTTTTCTATTGCCTCAGTAACTAAATTACCCGGATGCCCGATAGATAGTATAGCAACTTTTGTTCCACCTTTTATTTTTCTGCCTTTACCAATTTCAATTTTTTTAAATGGTGTTTTCCAGTCTACCATCACGCCTTGTCCGCGCGGATAACGAATGCTGAAAGGGCCTTTTACTTCATCCAACTGCGCTGTATACATTAAATTCCTTAATTCTTCTTCGTTCATTGGCGCGCTCACGATCATATTCGGAATGCAACGGAAATACGCTAAGTCAAAGGCACCGTGATGCGTTGGACCATCAGCTCCTGCTAAACCTCCACGATCCAAACAAAAAATAACTTTTAAATTTTGTAAAGCAACGTCATGCAATACCTGGTCGTATGCTCGTTGCATGAATGAAGAATAAATATTACAATACGGAATTAAACCTTGTGTTGCTAAACCCGCACTGAATGTAACTGCGTGTTGTTCAGCAATACCCACATCAAATGCACGATCAGGCATAGCTTTCATCATAATATTCAACGAGCAACCTGATGGCATTGCTGGTGTAATACCAGTGATCTTTAAATTCTTTTCAGCTAACTCCACCATTGTATGTCCAAACACATCCTGGTATTTTGGAGGCTGTGGTGTTTTGGGAATTACTTTAATGATCTCACCCGTTTCTTTATTAAAAAGACCCGGAGAGTGCCACACAGTTTCATTTCCTTCTTCGCTGAATTTATAACCTTTGCCTTTTTTGGTAAGTACGTGTAATAATTTTGGGCCCGGAATATCTTTAAGATCTGCCAGCACTTTCGTTAGACGAACTACATCGTGCCCATCAACCGGGCCGAAGTAACGGAACTTTAAAGATTCAAATAAATTACTTTGTTTAAGCAAAGATGTTTTAACTGCATTCTCTACTTTACTTGCAATTTCCTGGGCATTTGGTCCAAACTTGCTTATTTTACCAAGCAATTCCCACACTTTATCTTTTGCTTTGTTGTAAGTATGTGAGGTTGTAATGTCTGTTAAATATTCTTTTAAGGCGCCAACATTGGGATCAATGCTCATGCAATTATCATTCAAAACAACCAATAAATTGGCGTTTTCAACACCTGCATGATTTAAGCCTTCAAAAGCAAGGCCTGCGGTCATAGAGCCATCGCCAATTACAGCAATATGGTTTTTATCCTTTAAATTTTTGTATTTGCTGGCAACAGCCATACCAAGGGCTGCGCTGATAGAAGTAGATGAATGGCCTACACCAAAAGTATCGTACTCGCTCTCGCTTCTTTTTGGAAAGCCGCTTAAGCCTTTATAAACGCGGTTTGTGTGAAAAATATCTCTGCGACCGGTTAAAATCTTGTGTCCATAAGCCTGGTGGCCTACATCCCACACCAATTGGTCGTAAGGTGTATTAAAAATATAATGAAGGGCAACGGTTAATTCAACAACACCTAAAGAAGCGCCAAAATGGCCTCCCTTAACTGAAACAAGGTCAATAATGTATTGACGGAGTTCAGCGCTAATCTGTTCTAATTGATCTTCGTGTAGTTTTTTTAGATCGGCCGGAGAGTTAATTTTGGCTAATAATTCACCGGGAATAAACCCTGAACCTTTTACAATTTCCATTGAATACAAATATAGAAAAATTATCTAAAAATTTAACGGAAATCCATTCTATAAATTGTGAAAAGCCTTCTTAAATTAACGTTTTTTCTATCTATTTAGATTTCTTGACGATGTATTACTCAACTCTTAAGTTAAAATCATTGGAAAAGGGGAAATGTTTTCCCGAAACAGGGATGATAATTATTCAGAATAAAGAAAAATAAGGCTATCAGCAGGATTTTGGAAATCGTATTCAAAATTTGATTTTTTTGCACACGCTTCAACATTCATAGCCCAGATTCCCCAATTAGAATTTATGGTAATGGTTTGATAGAGTTTTTCTTTTATTT
>JBDSFC010000112.1:0-11122 GCA_039919745.1 Bacteroidia bacterium
CCCTCATTCTTATCCGGGTGTAAAGTTAATTCATTAATTGAATTTAGCGCGATGGCTTTTTGGCTTACAAAAAATTCCATTTTGTCTTTAAAGGCCCCAAACGCGCTTACATTTTTTAAAGTGTAAGAATAATTAAAATACAAGCCAGTACAATATTTAATTATCAATGAATCTTTTGGTAATTCAGAGATCTCTGCAAAATAACCTTTCTCGATATAAAAACTTCTAACAAATCTTTTTTTGGTAAATAAACAAGCGATCAATTCCAGGCCGGTATTATTTTTAATAGTGAGACCCATGTTGGCAGTAGTATCATATTTATTTCTTCCAAAATAATTACTGTATGGCGCATCACCCATTTTAAGTGTTGTTCTATCAGGGCCTGTTATTTGTTTTTCAGGAACATGTTTAGTAAGTTTTGAATTTTCTGAAGAAGCTAAATACAGAATTAATAAAAAAAGGCCGACGGCAATAGGTGTAGCAAAAAGAATATATTTAAATTCATTGTAATGTTTTTTGCCCTCTGTATCTTGCTTATAGTTTTCTTTAGTTTTGGCGTATTTTTTAATATGCTCATCATAATATTTTCTGCGTTTAAGTTCCTTTTCATCAAAGCTCCATGTTTTTGTACCTGCATTTTTTGAAGCACTATTTGTATTAATAGGAATATTATACTCTAACCTATAATCATAAGTTGATTTTAATTTTGGATCAGATAAAGTTTCGTAAGCTTTTAAAATAGTTGAGAATTGGTCTTTACCTCCGGGATTTTTATCAGGATGATAGATTTTTGCCAACCGCCTGAAAGCAGATTTTATTTCAGCATAACTGGCCCCTGAATGTACTCCTAAGATCTCGTAATAATTAGCCAAAACCTAAAATTTAATATGAGGTACTGTTATAATTTTATACAAACATTTTTTGGTTCGGTAAAAAAGTCTAACGCTTCAAAACCGCCTTCCCTGCCAACACCGCTGGCTTTAACTCCACCAAAAGGTGTGCGCAGATCGCGCAACAACCAACAATTTATCCAAACAATACCTGCGTGTAAATTATTGGCAATTTTATGTGCGCGGGTTAAATTTTGCGTCCACAAAATACTTGCAAGGCCATACATGGTAGAGTTGGCCATCATTAAAGCTTCTTCTTCCGTATCAAATGGTGTGATGGTAACCACAGGGCCAAAGATCTCTTCCTGATTGGTACGACAATCGTAAGCCAGACCTTCAATAATAGTTGGTTCAATATAATAGCCTTCACTGTGTTCGCCACTTAAAGTAATTTTATTTCCACCACAAAGAACTTTTCCACCTTCTTTTTTAGCAAGCTCGATATAACTAAGAATTTTTTCTTGGTGAGGTTTAGAAACTATCGCGCCAACTTTTGTTTTTTCGTTTAATGGATCTCCAACGTTCAGCTCTTTTGTTTTTATTACAAAATCAGTTTTAAATTTATCATAAATTTTACGTTCAACAAAAATGCGTGAGCCGCATAAACAAATTTGTCCCTGGTTGGCAAATGATGAATTTAAAGTTGTTGCCAACATTTTATCATAATCACAATCGGCAAAAATAATGTTCGGATTTTTCCCCCCTAACTCTAAAGACAATTTTTTAAACATAGGCGCAGCAATACTGGCAATGCTTTTACCTGTAGCTGTGCCACCTGTAAACGATATTAATGGAATATCTTTATGACTCACAATAGCACTGCCTACTTTGCCGCCAAGGCCATGTACGATATTTAAAACCCCTGCCGGAAGCCCAGCTTCAATACAAATTTCCGAAAGTAAAAAAGCAGTCATAGGTGTTATTTCAGATGGTTTTGCAACTACTGTGCAGCCGGCGGCTAAAGCCGGTGCAATTTTCCATGTAAAAAGATATAACGGTAAATTCCATGGTGAGATACAACCTGCCACACCAACAGGTTGACGCAGCGTGTAATTAATTGCTGTTTCTTCCATGCTATGCGCATGCGAAGCATAATGTAATATGCCCGTACCGTAAAAATGAAAATTGGCAGCAGCACGCGGAATATCCACTGTTTTAGCCAGTTTTAAAGGTTTGCCATTGTCAATACTTTCAGCAAGTGCCAGCTTATCTAAATTTTTTTCAATTAAAGCGGCTATCTTTAACATGTAAGCTGAACGTTTATCTTTTGAAGTGACACTCCATTCTTTAAAGGCATTTTTAGCAGCAGCATATGCAAGTTCTACATCCTTTTCATCACTATCGGGTATTTGAGAATATACTTTACCCGTAGATGGATTGTAATTATCTAAATAGTTTTTTGAAACGGGCTCGGTAAATTGTCCGTTTATATAATTTTTGATCTGTTGCATAGCTTTAAAAATGACAATAAAGATACGAAACAAAAAAAGCCGAAACAATTATATTTTGGAAATAAAACTGTTCCTTATACGCGTATCAGGATCCCTGAAAGGTCCGTCACCCCTTGAATAGAACTCAATGGCGGGTTCAGTACCCAATGATACCAATCGAATACTTTTTTTAATACTACGGTTTAGAAATTCTAGTTCCAGTAAGATCTGTTTGGCCAATTCGCAATGTACCAGGTTGAGTTCAATAAAAGATAATTTTTCTTTTAGCTCAAAACAGATCTTGATTTTTTTGCTTATAAGATAATCTTCATAGGGCTGCAATAAAAATGAATTAATCAGGTCGGTTAAAAAAGGAATACGGAAGATCGTTTCCTGTATATCGACTAATAAGTCGAAACGTTGTAAGAAATCTTTTTGTTCCATAGTTTTAATTTTTAGAATTTTAATTTAAGAGAGATGCCGTTTAATTTACCAATCAAAGGCGATTTAAAAAAATAAGGCGTTAATGATAATTTTTCTTCGTGATTTTTTCTTTCTTTTTTAAATAAGCGGATACTGCTATAAACGATTGTTGCTGCGCCAAGAGAAATGTCTACAGCAGAAAGATCTGGTTCTGTATTACTATTCATAACACCATAAGAAAACTGAACCAAGCCTGTTATTATGCCAAAGCCTGCATTACTTTTTTTCTTTTTGTTATTAAAATTAACAGTGTTAAAAGTATTTACAGTAAGATTAAGAGAAGATAAGAATAATGTGCCTCCAACTTTGTCAAACTCTTTATTTCCGCTACCATAACCTATCGGAAAACCTCCTTCAAAATATTGAGCTTTTGATTGAAATGTAAAAAGCATTAACAAAGCTATTATTGGAAGTTTTAATTTTAAAAATGTTGTTTTCATGATGTTTGTTTTTCTTATTCAAAATTACTGCATCAAAAAATCAACGCCTTACGGCTAAATGCCTGCTATTTTTTTAAATACTCAAAAAGTACCTGAAAACCCTTTAAATGCTGAAATCGTAGAAAAAATTGCATTAATTGCAAATTAACAAGTGTTAATTTGCTTTTTTTACTAAAAACGGTATCTTTATATCTATAAATCACTAAAATATGCCGATTAAAAAAGTAAAAAAAGAGAAAGTGGAGCTCAATATCCAAAACCACTTTATTCTTAAGTTTAAAGAGGTAGTTCCGCCAAGTATGGGGCTTGCAGAAGAAATTGCTGATATTTTGGAAGTAAGTATTGATAGCGCATATCGCCGGATAAGGGGAGAAACTGAATTAACCATTGAAGAAGCATATAAGATTTCTAAAAAACATGCAATTAGTATGGATGATGTTTTTAGCAATCAAAACGATACTGTAACTTTTTCATACACTAAATTAACGGATAGCGAGAAAAATTTTGAGATCTATTTAAACCGCATATTAACACATCTTAAAACACTTAATAAATTCGAAAATAAAAAGATCTATTATGTAGCGGAAGAAATTCCTATTTTTTATTCCTTCTTCTCAAAAAAATTAACCGATTTTAAATTATTTTATTGGCAACGCAGTGTTTTAAATGTACCTGAATATCAACAACGAAAATTTGAATGGGATGTTGTTCCCGCTAAATTAATTGATATAGCGCATAATTTGTACCAGGAATATTTAACTATTCCAAGCTCAGAGATCTGGACCTCGGAAACAATTTTAACCGGCATTCGCCAAATACAGTTTTATTTTGACAGCGGAATAATTTCTTCTATTCAGGCAACTGAATTGCTTACAGAATATCGTGCAATGATAGACATGATTTTTAAAAATGCCGGTAACAGCAGGAAAAACATCAGTGATAAAACAGAAACTTATTTTCTATATAACAGCGAAGTTGTTTTAGGTACTAATTGTATCTACGTTGTAATGGGTGAAACGACTTATTCATATATTTCATTCAATACAATGAACTCGCTTACGACATCCAATCCTCAGTTCTGCGAAGAGACGGAACATTGGGTAAGGAACCTGGAGAAAAAAAGCACATTGATAAGTGGCGTTTCAGAAAAACAACGTTACCAGTTTTTTAGTTTGATCAATAAGAACATTGATGACTGTCTACAAAAAGTTAAAGCCACTTAGTTGAAAAAAACCATTTCTATAATTGGTGGTGGTGCAAGCGCACTTATTTTAGGTTGCGAGTTAAATTCAGAAAAATATTCGGTTTCTATTTTTGAAAAGAATTCCGCTTTAGGCCGTAAATTTTTAGTGGCTGGCGATGGCGGATTAAACCTGACGCATTCTGAAGATGAAAAAGACTTTATATTAAAATACAGTCCGCATCAATTTTTACAGAAAGCATTCTCGCATTTTTCTAATAAAGATCTTGTTAAATGGATAAATGATCTTGGTGTTGAAACATTTATTGGTAGCAGCGGACGGGTGTTTCCAGAAAAAGGTATTAAACCTATTGATGTTTTAAATAAGATCGAAGAAAAAATAAAAAAGAATAAAGTAGTAATTAATTATAAGCATGAATGGAAAGGATTTTCTGACAACAATGAATTACTTTTTAAAACAGCAAGTGGTGAAAAGAAAATAAAAAGTGATCTGGTTATTTTTTGTCTTGGAGGCGCTAGTTGGCCAGTTACCGGCAGTAAAGGTGATTGGCGAAGTTTATTTGAAATAAAAAACACAAAAACAATTCCTTTCCAGGCGAGCAATTGTAGTTTTAAGGTTGAGTGGCCAAAAGAGATCATGAAAAGTATTGAAGGCAAACCTTTAAAAAACATTTCTATTACATGTGAAAATAAAATACATTTTGGTGAAGTGGTGCTTACATCCTTTGGCATCGAAGGCAGTGGCATTTATCCTCTAAGCCCAGAGATAAGAGAAAGTATTATAAATTCCGATAATGCAAAAATTGTGATAGATCTTAAACCACAACTAAGTAGTGAAGAATTATTAAAACGCATTTCAAACACAAAAACAAAGCTTTCTTACACTGAAAATATTACCAACCAATTAAATTTAAATAAAACGCATTTGGCCTTAATAAAATCTAAAATGAATAAAAATGACTTTTTAGACCCGGCTAAGTTTGTTAACAATTTAAAAAACTTTGAAATACATATTTCTGAATTAGGGCCAATTGAAGATGCTATTTCAACAGTTGGTGGAATTTCTTTAAATGAAATTTCAGAACAGTTCGAATTAAAAAAAATAAAAAATAATTTTGTGATCGGCGAAATGCTTGACTACGACGCGCCTACAGGAGGCTACTTACTTCAATCGTGTTTTAGTATGGGAAAATTTTTGGCTGATCATTTAAATGACCTTCATTAAGAGAGAATCTAAAGGTGAGATTTTTAAACGCAATTTGACCACCGCAAACAACGTTTTTTTAACTTTTTAACGGTTTAAAACTTTTGTATTATTTAAAGGCTAATATTCTATATTTGCTCAGTTTATAATTAAAAATAATATGGTGGCTACAAGCGAATATATTTTATGCGAAATACAAAACGGGGTTTTAGTTGTTACAATCAATCGCCCTGATAAATTAAATGCTTTAAACAAGCAAACTATTGAAGAACTGCATGAAACTTTAGTGGAAGCAGAAAATCAATCAGAGATCCGCGCGATCATTCTTACGGGCTCAGGCCAAAAAGCCTTTGTTGCCGGAGCAGATATTGCAGAGTTTGCAAACTTTTCTGTTGAACAAGGAAAACAATTAAGTTCGATCGGGCATTTTAAAATATTTAATTTTATAGAAAATTATAGTAAACCAATTATTGCTGCCGTTAACGGTTTTGCATTAGGTGGTGGTTTAGAATTAGCAATGTGCTGTCATATAAGAGTAGTTAGCGACAATGCAAAAATGGGTTTGCCCGAAGTAAGTTTAGGTGTAATACCTGGATATGGTGGAACACAGCGTTTAGCACAATTAGTAGGTAAAGGAAAAGCATTTGAAATGATCGTTACCGCAGATATGATAAACGCTACAGATGCTTATAAATGGGGTCTTGCTAATTATGTTACTACACAGGACGAGTTATTAAATAAGTGTTTTGAAATAACAGGGAAACTTTCAAGCAAAAGTCCAACAGCTATTAAAACAGCTATTAAAGTTATTAATGCAGGTTATAATACCAAGTTGAACGGATTTGAAGTGGAAATTGAAGAATTTGGTAAATCCTTTGGCACCAAGGATTTTAAAGAAGGTGTAAGCGCCTTTTTGGAAAAAAGAAAAGCAAATTTTAAAGGAGAATAATGAAATAAAATTTAAAAAAGGGCTGATGAAGATCAGCCCTTTTTTTATGAAATAACCTGTTAAATCTCTTAAAGAAAGCAAAAAGTAACGTAAATTTACAGAGTGAAAAATAATACAAAATATTTTGTTTTTTTGATCATTCTGACTTTTCTGTTTTTTAATACAGATATGGAAGCTCAATGTGCTATGTGTAAACAAGCCGCTGAGAGCTCATTAAAAAAGAATCCCAATTCGTTAGCGCGTAGTTTAAATAGTGGTATTTTATATTTAATGGCTGTTCCTTATTTATTACTCTGTTTTATTTTTAGAAAACAAATTGTGGTGCTGTGGAGAAAGATTTTTCCAAAAGCTTCTGAAAGTACTATTAAATAAGGATTTTTTCCTCCTGTTTTTATTCCCTCAGTAAAAAAGCGACTTTACTCAGTTAGTTTTTTTTCCCTTTGTTAAATCTACTTCTTAATAAGTTAAATCCGATTTTGGCTCAAATCTGAATTTTACCAGTTTTTAATAAAGTAGTTTTGAATCGAAATACAGAAACTATGAAAACTTTAAAACTATCGATCTTAATTTTCTTCGCATTTTTTTACGGATTTAAAAAAGCAAAAGCCTGCCATGGAATGCCTTTGGCAAACTATAATGTTGTGATTGGTGCAACAGGCGTAACAGTAACTGCAAATTCTGATCCATCTACCTGTGGTTGCGGACCATATTGGTTACAAACAGAGATCTCTTGTACTCCTATATTCCAGGGCACTCAGCCTGCTTGTATGACCAGCACATTAACCAATTGGAATAATCCTGCAACGTCATATCTTAATTATCCTTATTATAATTCATTATTAAACGTTCCTAATTATAGCATAGGCAATGGATGGCCTGATAATTGTGCTTTAGAGCCATATCATCCAAATGTAATTCCTTTTTCAAATTTATGTCCTGGTAAAACCTATTATATCCGTTCGCGCGAAATGGTATTAGGTGGCGGTAATACTGGCCCATGGACTGCAACCCAATCATTCACTGTTCCAGGTACTGCTGTTGTTAATCCACCGAATACTTTAAACATGACACTTAATGCAAATCCAAACCCAATCATTTGCTGTGGCCCGGTGCAACTTACAGCCGTATTTACAGGTACAAATTATGGTCAATGTATTGGCAATGCACCTTCATGTGAAAAAAATGTAACTGTTACACCCACTTTTAGCTGGACATCTTCTAACCCGGTTTCAACAACGATTGGTACAGGCAATACATTTACTACTACAATAAATTTATTATCAGTAACTAATTTAACATCAACAACCACATTCAGTGTTTGGTTAACTTATTTTTGCGCATCACCATCTGGTACTATAATTTATACACCACCAAGCGTACCAATTATTTTTACAAATTTTCCATTATCTTCTTCTAACGTTACTAATACATTTGTAACTGCCGGCAGCAGCGCTGTTTGGACACAAGCACTTTCAAACTGTTTAACCGGAAGTTTATGTGGTTGCCAATTCTTAAGCGCACAACCTGCTGTTGTTACAGTAAATGTTTTAAGTGTAGCACCGCCATTAACAGTAACTATGACTCCTAATACTTGTTTAAGTTCACCAAATTTTACGTTTACAGATACAAGTCCAAATGCTTCTAACTTTAATTTATTCTGGAATTTTGGTGATGGTGGTACAGGTACAGGAACTACAGTTGTGCATACTTACACCGCTGCGGGTATTTATACTGTAACGGTAAACAAAGCCGGTTGTGGCCCATGTTCAGCTTTTGGAACATATACAGTTCAGGTTTATCCTGCACCAAATTCTATCTTATCAGTTAACTCTCCTGTATGTATTGGTGGTACTGCATCATTCACAAATACAGTTACAAACGGAACTACCTATAGTTGGTCAGGCCCGAATAGTTTTACATCTTCTCTTCAAAATCCTGTTATTGCAAATGTTACTGCAGCCATGGCAGGTATTTATACTTGTGTAACAACCAATGCAAATGGGTGTACCGGAACATCAACCGTAAATCTCGCCACTTACCAGGCTACATTAAGCGCTGCGGCAAACAGTCCGGTTTGCCCTGGAAGTCCAATAAATCTTACTGCAACTGGTAGTGGAAATTATAGCTGGACAGGCCCTAATAATTTTATGTCTTCGCAGCATAACCCTTCGTTAACTGCCGCAAATAACTCAGGTGGAAATTATTTAGTAACTGCAACTTTAACAGATAACTGTTATGCAAGTGCAAGTGTTGCTGTTCTTATTAGTACCACTTCTGTTTCTGCCAATAACAATGGCCCTGTTTGTTCAGGAAACAATGTTCAATTACACGCATTCGGTAATGGTAGTTTTGTTTGGAGTGGCCCAAATGGTTATACTTCTAATTTACAAAACCCGGTTATTAATAATGCAACATCAAATGCAAACGGTGTTTATACGGTTGTTATTACTTCAGCTCAAGGCTGTACAGCAACTGCAACTACAAATGTATTTGTAAACGGCGCAAAAGTATTACACCCATCGGGCACACCAGAACTTTGCGAAGGCGGAACTATTTATCTGGAAACATTAGATGGAAGTGGTATTACTTATTCATGGAGCGGACCAAATGGTTTTGTTTCAAATAAAGCCAATTCAAGCGTTTTAGATGCGATCCCTGCAAACAGTGGCATATATAACGTAACGCTGATTGACGCATCTGGTTGCTCTGCTACAGGTACAGTAATTGTTCAGGTAAATGCAAAACCAAGCGTTGATATTGATATGAGCAAAGCAAAGTCAGCTTGTGCCCCGGTTTGTAATGTTGAATTTAAAGCTATTTCAAATGCCAGCGGAATTGATTATAGCTGGAAACTTGGAAACGGTGAAAGCGACCAATCTTCTAACCCTAAAAACTTATGTTACAATGCTGCACAAATTTATACAGTTGGTTTAACTGCTACAAACGCGAAAGGCTGTAAAGCAGATATTGAAAAAACATTTGAAGTGTATCCTGTACCTGTTGCTAATTTTGATATTGGTAATAACGGTTCAACATGGGTGAATGGCGAAACTAAATTTACTGACCTTTCATCAAAAGCAACTATTCAAACATGGTTATGGACGTTTGGAAGTCCTGATGTTACATCGTCTGTTCAAAATCCAAATTATACTTACCAGGATAGCGGAAGATATAATGTGACTATGGAAATTACAAGTGATAAAGGGTGTAAATCATCTATCACCAAAAAAGTAATTGTTGGAGATGAAATGGGATTGTTTTTACCAAACGCATTTACACCAAATGGCGACGGAAGCAATGACATATTCTTAGCTGTTTCGAACAACATTAATAAATTTGAAATGTTGATCTTTAACAGGGGAGGAAGTTTAGTATTCCAGTCAAGCGATATTAAAAAAGGCTGGGATGGAAGTTACAAAGGCCAGCCCGCGGAAAACAACGTGTACGTTTATAAAGTAAGTTATGTTGGGAAAGATAATAAATCACACGCTTTAACGGGAAGTGTAACTTTAATTAGATAAAAAATTTGTGTATCTTAATTGCCTGAAACAATTAGTTTTGGGCTTTTTTTAATGAGATATCTTTATTATATACTGCTTTTTGTTGCCCTTGAATCAAACTCCCAAAGCTGTAATTATTGGTCAACGTATCTAGGAAATATGGGTTCTGATGATATGCGGGGAATAGCGATAGATAATAGTAACAATAGCTATGTTATTATGCAAACCGATAGCCCTTCATTAACGATTACTCCGGGTTTAATAAGTGATGTGATAATTGGAGGGAATGATGTTTATATAGCTAAATTTGATTCTTGTGGAAACTTTGTTTGGGCAACTTATCTTGGCACTACAAGTTTTGATAGTGGTGAAAAAATAACTGTTTCATCAGATGGAAATATAGTTTTTACTGGTTATACGCAAGGAACGGGCTTGCCTTGTACTTCGGGCTGTTTTCAGGCGGGCAATGCTGGACAGTGGGATTGTTTTTTAGGTAAGATCGCTCCTAATGGAAATTTATTATGGCTTACGTATTTTGGAAGTAACGGTTCGGATTTTGCATACGACATGAGTTGCGATTTTAATGGAAACATTTTCATTGGCGGCACAACTACTTCGACTAATTTATATGTAAATGCATCTTCTTTTCAGCAAACTTTTGGAGGAAATACCGATGCTTTTGTTGCTAAATTTTCCGCAACTGGTATTTTAAAATGGTGTACTTATTACGGTGGTTTAGGCAGCGAAGATATTCATGTATTAACAACAGATGCCTTTGGAAGTGTTTTCGGAACTGGTGGTAGTAGTAGCTTTAATTTAAGCACATCGCCAGGTTGCATACAGCCCTCAAAAGATAATGGAATGGATTGTTATATAATAAAATTCGATTCTTTAGGCAATAGGATTTTTTCGAGTTATCTCGGGGGTAATGCGATAGATGATGCCTGGGGACTCGCGACTGATGGGGCGGGTAATTTATACATGAGTGGACAAACAACAAGTACAAATTTTACAACAACAACATC
>JBDSFC010000124.1:0-14446 GCA_039919745.1 Bacteroidia bacterium
GCATAGCACAATTGGAATAATTATTTTTTTAAATGACATTTTGTTTTTATTATTTGTTGCAAAAATAAACGGGTAATTACTACGATGTGTACAGTAATAATTAAGCAATAGTTAAATTAATGCGAGACATTATAATAAATTTAAGAATTGAAACATTTGATCTCAAAAAAACAAGGTTTCGTCTACTTTAATATTTGCATCACCTTGGCATTTCTTTCTAATAATAATACTAACGTTATTTTGTACTCAAATTATTTTTTTATGTTCAGAACTATAAGAGCTAAGTTGATTTTTATTCTATTACTATTTGTGTGTGTTACAATATTAACTGCCGTTGCAATTTTTAATTATGTTATTAAAACTAAGGACGACCTTTCAGCTATTACACGAAATGCTGAAACCACGTATCTTTTATTACTTAAAGATGTTACTGTTACACGTGATTTTTTTGAGAATGAAACGATCAACCCGATTTTTTTTAAAGCAGGAAAAAGTAAAACGTTGGAAAAACATTACGCACTTTGCCGCGATATAAAATCTTCTTTAGAACACTTAAATATACTTCAGGAAAGAAGCAACTATGACCTTACCGGTAAGATCATAAAACTAAAAAAAGAATTTAATGATTATAAGGATCTTACTAATAGTATTACGCGCCAGATACTTACCAGGGGATTCAAAGACTATGGTGTTGAAGGGGAAATGAGAAAACATGCTCATGACCTTGAAAATTATAATAATGAGATTGGATTAATTAATATTCTGCAGTTACGGAGACACGAAAAAGATTTTATTATACGACAGGAAGATCAATATGTTTCTAAACATAAAGTACTAACTGCCTCAATTAAAAATACAGTTTTAGCAAATAACGCCATATCTTCCAAAAAAAGGATCGAAATTATCAGCACCCTTGACGGTTACTCAGAGAAATTCATAACGTTGACCGGGCTGGAAAAAAAGATAGGTTTAAAAAACTCTGATGGAATGAAAAGCCAGATAGATAATAGCGTTGATAGAATTGAGGAAGCGTTTTCGTTTTTAATAAGTGACGCTGCTATAAAAGAAAAAGAAGGATTGGCGACTATTAAATTAATTTTCTTTATTACTTTTTTTATTTTTATAGTTGGCAGTATTTATGGGGCAAGATATATTTCTACAAGAGTATCCAGTTCTATTACCAACCTTAAAGATATGATCACCGAGTTTGTGAAAAGCGATTTTACCAAGCGAACCGTGCTTCCAATAAATGATTCAGAATTTGAAGTAGATATACTTGCTACCAATGTGAGTATTATGGAGCAGCATATTGTAAATCAAATGAGCGCACTAAAACAAACCAATAAAGAATTGGAAACATTGTTTTATAAAGCCTCATATGATATCAAAACGCCTTTAATGGAAGTTAAGAATTTAACAATGATTGCAACAAAAAAAATTAATGACGCCGAATCATTAAAATATTTTGCTTTAATTAATCAATCATGGCAAAATCTTACCACTATTGTTGACGAATTGGGAATGGTAAATGATATTAAAAACGAAGAGATCACAACAGAGAAAATCAATTTCGAAGAGATATTGAAATCAGTTTATAATGAGCATCGCTCATTACCTTTGTTTGATAATATTCTTTTTTCATTGGATATAACTTTGAAAGAAGATTTTTATTCTTCAACAATACTCATTAAGACTATTTTCAGGCATTTGATCGATAATAGTATTAAATACTCGACCAAGCGTTTAAGACAAAGTTTTTTGAAGATCTCAATTGAAGGACAAAGTAATAATATGCTTAAAATAACGGTTTCAGATAATGGTATTGGTATACAAAAAGAACATGAGGATAAGATCTTTGATATGTTCTTTAAAGGTACTGACCGATCAACCGGTACTGGACTGGGTTTGTATATTGTGCAAAATTCATTACAAAAAATTAATGGCGCGGTAAGTGTTGAAAGTGATCAGGTTAATGGAACAACTTTTACAATATTGTTACCCAACAAAGTAAATAAGCGAAACATTATGGAGCGCATTATTCAAAAAAAATTGGCCAACGAAGGCACAAACAATGTTGTATTGAATTACATATGATGCTTTTGACAAGGTAATGCCAAAAACAATTAGTAATGAACTGGTAACATTTAGTTTACCTGCTTGAATGCAATAAAAAGTATTTTTAATGGTAGAAATTTAATTCTCCTAAAACAACTAAACCTAATGCTCCTGTTTGTTAGCATAATTTTTTTAATGATCTTAGTTTCTCTTATTGCACTGTTTTATCATAGAAAGCAAAAAAGAGAAAAAAAAGAAATTCTTCCGGAACAAATAAAATCAGTACACGAACTGATCGATGATATTAATTCATTTAAAATAGAAGTACTTATTATTGGGGAAGAAGATGATCTTTTAGAGAATGGAAATAGATTTAAAGGATTAACATTATTCGAGATCGGTAACTGCCTTGATAATAAAAACGATCTTTCTTATGAGGAGTACGATGAGTATGACGTATATATTGAAGAGTCTGTGTTGTTAAATAATATTACAAAATACTTGGGATACACTTCTTTACCAAGTGAAATTAAAACAGAGATAAGTTCATTTATGCCTGGTAAACAAGGAGAAAGAAAACAACCAATCCCGCGAAGTGTTATTTTATTGCCGGTGAATAAAATAAAAAGCAATGATGTTAAAAGTCAGAAATATATAAAACAAGATGCGGAAGCTTTTGACTCATGGTTGACTTTTAAAGAAAGCAGTCACAGTTTGCATTTCGTCATTTATCAATGGCTGAAAGAAAATCCTGTTTCGTTTGAAGAAAGATCAAATTCATTTAATAATCTAATGAATTTGATCTGAATAAAAAAGAGTCGAAATTAACCAAGATCAAATTTGATCCCTTGCGCTAAAGGCAATGTATTTCCCCAATTGATCGTATTTGTTTGTCTGCGCACATAAGCTTTCCATGCATCCGATCCACTTTCGCGCCCGCCGCCGGTTTCTTTTTCGCCGCCAAATGCACCACCAATTTCTGCACCGCTGGTACCAATATTTACGTTAGCAATTCCACAATCACTTCCAGAAGCGCTTAAGAATAATTCCGCTTCACGCATATTCAATGTCATAATAGCGCTTGATAAACCTTGTGGTACACCATTTTGCAATGCGATAGCTTCATCCAGTGTTTTGTATTTCATTAAATATAAAATAGGCGCAAAGGTTTCGTGTTGAACGATTGCCATTTCATTTTTTGCTTCAGCAATAGCAGGTTTTACATAACAACCACTTTCATATCCTTTTCCTTCAAGGACGCCACCTGGCACAATAATTTTTCCACCTTCTGTGATCACGCGCTCTAACGCACTCATGTAGCCCTTTACAGCATCTTTATCAATTAACGGACCAACATGATTTTTTTCATCTAACGGATCACCAATTTTTAATTGTGAATATGCTTTTACTAAACTATCTTTTACTTTTTGATAAATATTTTCGTGAATAATTAAACGACGTGTAGAAGTACAACGTTGCCCTGCGGTTCCGACAGCGCCGAACACAGCACCTACAAGGGTTGTATCAAGATCTGCATTTTCTGTAATGATAATGGCATTGTTACCACCTAACTCTAAAATACTTTTTCCAAAACGTTCTGCTACTTTAGCGCCAACAATTTTACCCATACGTGTAGAACCAGTGGCTGAAATTAAAGCTACATGAGTATCTTCCGTTAAGTATTCTCCAATTTTATAATCACCATTTACTAAACAAGAAATCCCTTCAGGTAAATTATTTTCTTTTGCAACTTCATTCCAAATATGTTGGCAAGCGATAGAACACAAAGGTGTTTTTTCAGACGGTTTCCAGATACATACATCACCGCAGATCCAAGCTAATGTTGTGTTCCATGCCCATACGGCTACAGGAAAATTAAAAGCAGAAATAATCCCAACAATTCCTAATGGATGCCATTGCTCCATCATACGGTGATTTGGACGTTCGCTGTGTAATTGCAAACCGTATAACTGGCGTGATAAACCAACAGCAAAATCACAGATGTCGATCATTTCCTGAACTTCACCCAAACCTTCCTGGTAAGATTTTCCCATTTCATAAGAAACTAATTTTCCAAGATCTGCTTTTTTTGCGCGTAATTTTTCACCAAATTGTCGCACATACTCTCCACGCTTTGGCGCTGGAATACCTCTCCAATATGTAAAAGCATCACTGGCAGCAGTAATTGCTTTTTGATAATCACTTTTTGTGGCAGTTTTAATTTTACCAATTAACTTTCCATCAACAGGGCTATATGATTCTAATATTTCGCCGTTTGCGAACCAATTTTTTCCTGTCGAGCAACCTTCGTTTATTTCTTTTAAGCCTAAAGCCTTTAATGTGTTTTGCATAAAATTATTTTTGTGGACACAAAGATAATTATTATTTACTGAGAGAAAACCCACAAAATCAGATAAAAGTTATTCTTTGATAAATTTCATAAATGATTGGGTGTCAGCAGTTGAAACACTGATAATATATAAGCCAGCATTATAATTGCCTGTTTCTAAAGATATAGTGGGTTCTAAAGAAGTTTCAGAATGTACTAATTTACCATCCGGGCTATATATTTCAAGCTTGTATTGCAATGAATTGATATTAACATTAATTTTTAATTCATTTTTAACAGGGTTAGGATATACACTAATAAAATTAGTTTTAGAAATTTCATTTATGCCTGTGCATAAACTTACGGTTACTGTTTTATTATCTACACCTGAACAATTACTTGTATTTGTATAAGAATAACTAATTGTAAATGTGCCGGCACCTGAGGTTGCTGGATTAAATATACTTCCGGTTACACCCGGCCCTGAATAAATCCCACCACTTGGTGTTCCACTTAATGAGATGGTATTACTATTTACGCAAAGGGGTCCTGTGATCGGACTTAAAACTACTGTTGGTGTTGCATTTACAGAAACAGTTGCAATTGTAGTTGCTGTAACCGGACAACCGGATAAATTTCCGGCTATCGTATACGATGTAGTAACTGAAGGACTTGGAATTATGCTGATAGAATTTGATCCAGTACTCCATGTATAAGTTGATACACCCGAAGCATTTAATGTTGCGGAATTTCCAGAACAAATAGTTGCAGAGTTAACGGAGATGCTTGGCGCACTTGTTATCACAACAGCCGTTGTTGCTGAACTCGCGCAGCCCTGTGCTGATGTTGCATCAACAGTATAGTTTGTTGAAGAACTTGGCATTACAATAATTGTCGCTGAGTTGCTGGTGGTGTTCCATGTATAAGTATTGGCTCCACCGGCAATAAGTGTTGCGCTTCCACCCACACATGTTGTTGCGGAGTTTATAGTAATAGTTGGTAACGGATTAATCGTAAGAGAAATGCCGGAAGTAATACTGCCACAACCATTTGTAACAGTGACAGAATAATTTCCGGTAGAAGCATTTGTAACTGTTGGATTTTTAATAGTTGTTGAATTAAAGGAACCCGCACCAGTCCATGAATAAGTAAATGGAGCTGTTCCTGTTGGATTAATATCAAGTGTTAATGATTGATTAGCACAAATAGGTGCATTGTTTATAATAGAAGTTGCTTGTGGGGCTGTACAATAAGGAGAAAAAGCCAAGCCGCGAAAAAGTGTATTAGTTATTGATGTTGCGATTGTTGAAGCAGTTGAGGATGCGCCAATATCTGAGATAGCGATCAACCTGTTTGCCGAAGCTTCAGTTGTTGTAGCATATACCATTGGATTTGGCCCTGAAAAATCTGCAACAACGCCCCTTGTTCCAAATGTAGAAGCAGTACTTAATGTATAAGCTAAAGACCACGTGCTTGAGCTAAATACCCATTTTTGAATTCCACCCCCATTGGCAATTGTTCTGTCATCGGAAATATAACAAATTGTTTGAGCGCTATTAAAAAAATAGGCATAGGGACTTGCTGAACCAACGCCGGTTCCAAGCGTTGCAATAACCACAGAAGTCGTTTGTGCAGATGTTACGGGCAAACCTGTGCTAACCTGGTATACACCCATAGTACCAGAACCTGTAGAGAATAATAATTTATTGCTAAAAATAGTAGTGTTGCGTGTATTCGTATTTACATTTTGCACATTCGTTGCTGTTGATACAATACCAAAATAATCTGTGCCATCATTTGCACCTGCGCCCCAATAATTATCGTTTCCATCAGAAGTAGCGCTACGAATATTATTTGTAGAATAAAAAGTGTTGCTTGTTGCAATACGCGAATAACTTCCAGTCGCATTAACAATACCAACACCCCTGCTTATTACTGAAGAAGCGGATCCTGCCAATGCAACAGCGTTTGGAAGAGATTGCGCATACCCACCAAAAACAAGGTATTTACCATTTGGTGATAACGAAAGCCCACCTTCAGATGAGGCCGAGCCACTAATTAATAGAGGGTTTATACTTGTAGAAATCGCAACTGAAAAAGTTGGATTACCAATTGTTGAATATTCTTTAAGAACAATGGCATTGCCAGTATTTGCCAAAGCAGAAGTTCCGTCTCCGGCTTGCAATATAACTAAGTTTCCGGCTGTGAATTGAGCGTTAACAGAAAGATTGATGCCAAAAAAAGCAATACATAAGGCAAGTGCAGATTTAATTTTAAGGTTCATGATATTTTGATTAGAGTTATTAAGTATATAAAAATTAATAAATGTTAGTTTAAAGATTAGTCGTTTTCAATAATGCGTTTTACAAAAGTTTTGTCATTAACGGTGGTTTTTAAAATATAAACACCGGCAGAGTATCCAAGTTTTTTTGCACCAAAATTAAAATTGTAGATACCGGTAGAAAGTTCGGAATCATTGATCGTGTTTATTTTTTGACCAAGTACAGAGTAAGCTTCAATAGTAACTTTAGCGTTGACAGATAAAGTTAATTGAAGGGTTGTATTTTCAATAAATGGATTTGGATAAACAACAATAGAGTTTTTATTGTCAGAATAATTTTCCAGGCCTACATTAAGTATATTTACCTGCGACGAATTTGCTGCACATCCCAAAGAGTTAGTAACTACTACATAGTAATTACCATTTTGAGAAGCATTATAACCCTGTAATGTTGCACTGGTTATTGCTGTGTTGTTATAAAACCATTGATAACTAAAACCTGGCGTTGAAGTTAAGGATAGCCCGGAAACACTAACTACAGGAGTTGCTGAAGAAGTTATTAAACACAGATCTATGCCATTCAAATTATCCAGCCTGAATTTTCTTATAGGAAGCTCTGCAAAATCTTTTGTTGATGTGCCTTCAGCATACAGCAAATCGCCGCCAAGATCTGAAACAACCTGTAATTTGGTCATGGATAATTGGCTGCTTACATTTACCGCCATCACACCTTCCATATTTAAAATACCATTTGCAGAAGTCGTAACAAGTAAAGGATTGTCGGTTGCATTACCTGTCCATTTATAAATAGCACTTGTAATTGGATTACCGGCATAATTACCTGCAACTATAATATAAGTACTATTTGGAAGTTTAATTATATCTCGAATTCCACGGCCGCCAAGATTAAGTTCGATCGGGGATCCTATAACAGGATTACCAGATGGCGAACCGTTGTTGAACCATGTTTCAAAATTTGCGATTGGTGCAATAACGGCATTTGTTCTACTTGCAACAGGCACTAACGGAGCTCTTAATCCAATATATAAAGTGGTGTTATCAGGCCCGAATACCATTCCTTCTGCAGCAAAGCCATTTATTGTTTTAGAATCTACTCCTGCCGCTGCACTTGCACTAAACGAATAACCGTTAGCGTCTCCCCAGTTAATTATTTTAGTGCGCAAGCTGTTGTAATATCCGAGGATCGAGAAACTCGTTGAAGCACCTGTTCCTGTTACATTTGTTGACAACAGGCAATCGCGATTTGGTTTGATATTAAAAGACGATCCGCCAGTACTCATTGAGCCAAGCCAGAAAATTTTATTAGGGTTGAAAGGACTTCTTGTAGCAGCTTCCATATCAGTCTCCGGATTAGAAGGATCTGGTAAAGGAATTAGAGAAGTATAATTAAAAGTAACCAAAGGTAAGCCGGATAAAGAACGTGAATAAACACCCAGCACATCTAATTCATCATCGCTGGTAATATAAAAATTATCGTCAATAGCTATTGCATCAGAGGCGTCAGAAGCACCTGTGTGCCAGAAGGTAGCGGTAGGTGTTATAGCGGCGGCCGAAGCGCCATAATTAATAACATATGAAGAAGTTGTTGTGCCGTTATTTACTGAAATAGTTAGCGCAGAAAAACCAACGCCTGTAGATGTGATCTTTAAATTTCTTGAAGCGCCACTACCGGTTAAAATAAGATTTGCATTTGAAACAACTGAAGTAACGGCGCTCGTAGCGGTAACTGTTAGCACATTTACAGATACTTGTGGATCTGAAATAATAAAATCAATTCCGGTGTTGGAGGCTGGATCTGTTGGATCATTAATTACACCGCTTACAGAATATGGACTTAGCGGTGAGCTGGATACGCCCCAGTCAAGATAATTCGTGGTTGAAATAACATCCATATTAATCATTGGAGGCTGAGTTACGGTAACAGTGCTGCCGGTTACAGAAACATCATCAATTTTAAAATTTGAAGCAGTACCTGTCCTTACAAACGTCCACCTGAAATATAAAACTGCCTGGTTGCCAGCAGTTGCTGGGAGAGTGAGCCCTGAACCACTTGCTAAACCCCAGCCGCTGGCTGTTGCTTCCGTATAAGGAATAGCAAAATAGTTAATATTGTTTGAGCTCCATTCAAGTGTATAAGTTGCGTTTGAATTATAGCCGGCTGATGATTTTCTCATGCCAAAACCAAGCGTGATAGTGGGATAACCAACAGTGCTAACCGTTAGTGTAGCAACAGATGTTCCTGTTTGCGATGAAGCTTGTGAGTTTCCAAACGTATTTATAAAAGCAACAGAATTACCTTCTCCTAAATAAGCATTACCCGAAGCTCCGGGATAACCTGATGAAGAAGTATTTGTACTAATATTCATATCTATTCCTGTAAATGTCCACCCAACAGGATTTACATTTGCTACTGTTCCAAAATTGGTATTGTAAATTGTAGTTTGTGCGCTTGCAGAAATATAAAAAAGGATAAATAGGATGATAAAAAGGAGTAGATTTTTTTTCATTTGCTTTTTGATACAAACTTATGTAAACGAAGAGTTACAAAAGTTAAGATAACATTATTGATTTCTTATTTAGTAGCGGTAAAAAAAAGCAAAACGTGTAACAATCAAAAAACAATTACTTAACCTGTATACACTTTTTTTGTAGCCTTTTTAATTTTTTAATAATCTATACAACACACTAAAGTAATGTAGTATGGTCAAATTTGTAAAACTCTTTTAATGAAGACATTCTATAGAACTATTGTACTTTCAGACATTCACTTAGGAATTAAGGCCAGCAAGGCCAAAGAAGTGGTTAACTTTCTTAAACATCACAAATGCGATACACTTATCCTTAATGGTGACATTATTGATGGATGGCAACTTCGTAAAAGTGGTAAATGGAAAAAACAACATAGTAATTTTTTTAAGCACATTATTAATCTTATTTCAAAAAGTAAATGCGATGAGATCATTTACATAAGAGGTAACCACGATGATTTTTTAGATGAGATCCTGCCTTTTACATTAGGCAATTTTAAAATCAAGAAACACCATATACATTATGGCGTTGAAAAAAAATACTTTGTTACACATGGTGATATATTTGACAACATCACAACAAAATTTGCCTGGATTGCCAAACTTGGCGACGTGGGATATACATTTTTACTTTGGTTAAATCGTCATTATAATACCTATCGTGAGAAAAAAGGATTGCCTTATTATTCTTTATCACAAGTAGTAAAAGCAAAAGTAAAATCCGCTGTTTCGTTTATTAATGATTATGAGAACCAATTAGTGAAGGTGGCTAAAGCAAGAAAATGCCATGGTATTATTTGTGGGCATATTCATCAGCCGGCAATAAAAACAATTAATGGAATAGAGTATTTAAATTCCGGGGATTGGGTCGAAAGTTTAACAGCACTTGTAGAGGATAAAGATGGCAAATGGAAAATAATTTATTACCAGGACTGGCTTGAGAAATTACAACAGGAAAAAAATAAAGAATCAGTTTCCATTTCAGAAATATTACCTAAAGGCGTTGTTTATGATAGAAAGTAAAAAGTATTTGTTGGTTGTTCAGGGCGAAGGTCGCGGACATGTAACACAAGCTCTAAGCATGTATGACCTTTTAATTGAACAGGGCCATACCGTTTGCGCTGTAATTATAGGCTCCGGCGGTAAACGAGATATCCCTAAATTTTTTATTGATAAAATAAAGGCTCCTATTTTTCAATTGCAGAGTCCTAATTTTGTATCAGATAAAAAAAACAAATCGATCAACATCGTAAAATCTGTTTTTTACAACGTTCGTAAGATCAAAACTTTTAGAAGCAGTTTAAGAACAATAGATAAGATCATAAAAGAGCATGAGCCGGATGTGATCATTAATTTTTTTGATCTTTTGATGGGATTGTATTTCCGCTTTTATAAACCTAAAACAAAAATGGTTTGTATTGCGCACCAATACATTTATTTTCATCCCGATTTTGAATTTCCCATCGGGCATTTTTTTGATAAGCTCGCATTAAAGTTTTTCGCAAAACTAACATCAACAGGTTCCAGCAAAAATATTGGGCTTTCATTTTATAAAATTCATACGCATAGCGATGATGTTATAATTGTGCCTCCATTATTAAAAAAAGAGATCTTTGATCTTAGTGCTAATCAACAGGATTATTATTTGGTTTATCTTGTAAATAACGGTTATTATGAAGAGATCATTTCATGGCATAAATTAAACCCAACTGTTGAATTGCATTGTTTTACTGATAAACCCGAATCATTACTTAATACTTATTCTTACCGTAGTGGAAAATTACATTTGCACGCTATCAATGATAAACTATTTCTTGAAAAGATGAGTGAGTCAAAAGGATTAGCAAGCTCGGCTGGATTTGAAAGTGTGTGTGAAGCTATGTATTTGGGCAAGCCTGTATTAATGGTACCTATCGAAGGGCATTACGAACAATTTTGTAATTCACGTGATGCTGTAAAAGCCGGGGCAGGCGTTTTTGATTCAACATTTAATTTAAGTAAGCTAATAAATATTGGCAGTGGTTTTGAAGAGAGCAATAAAGTATTTAAAAATTGGGTTGCTAACGCAAAGGACCGCATTTATAGTGAAATTGCAAGCGTTTAAAATTCAATTTTCCAAATAACTTACCGTTATTATGAATTGACATAAATACTTATTAATTCCTTTTCTATCTTTTAACAACTCTTGTAGTGGTTTAATAACTTGAACATGCTTAACAAATTTCATATAAGCATAACATTTTGCATACATAATTTTTGATTAGGCTTAACTAAGTTTATACCTGATTTCTTTAGATGCGCACATGAAAAAAATTCTTTTTTATAGGAAGATCCGATCAACCATTTTGTTATCATGTTTATTGGTTCTTATTACACTAGCAGGTTTTTTATCTCCTACGCACAGTGGCATTGGAAAAGAAATAATTAATAAAATTTTAAGCAATAAAACACCATGAAGACATTTACCGCTATGAAAAATAAAATACTAGTAACCTTTGCTTTATGGTTATTTTGTTTGAATATATTTTGTGCTACGATCAATTCAAACCAAAGTGGTAATTGGAATAATGTGTCTACATGGCAAGGTGGTGTAATTCCAGTCATTGGGTCAGATGTGATAATATTAAGTGGGCATACAGTAACGCTTGACGTAAATTCAAGCAACTTAAATAGTATTACAATTAGTTCAGGAGCAAGTTTAATTTTAAATAGCAATAGCTTTAGCTTAAAAGTTACAAATGGTGGAACAAAGCTAACGACAATAAATGGTACGCTTACTTTAACAAGCGCTTTAAATTCGGTAGGATTGTTTCAAACAACAACATTAACTATTGCTAATGGTGGTGTTTTTACAAATAGCTGCGGAAAAGCTAATTCAGTATCTATAACTAATTTTAATGTAAACAGTGGAGGCGTTTATAATCATGATGCAACCGGAAGTGGAACTGCGGGATCTGTAACGGATTTTCCCGGATGCAGCGGAGCAAGTGTTAATAATATTACAATTGGCGCAACAAGCACAGTTAATATTACCAAATGGGGAGCTAACTCACAAAGCCCACCTGCATTACCAACAAATGCTTCTTCCGGAATATCGTATGGTTTTTTAAATATTAATATAGGAACTTCGTGGAGTGGTTCATGGCAATTGGGTTCCAGTGGAACAGCGCCGTGCATTGGTGCAATTCTTGGCGATCTTAAAATACAAGCAACTGGTGGTCAGGAAATGCGAATGGTTTCTTCAGGAAACCCAACAAACTATACATTAAATATTAGTGGAGATCTGAATGTTTCAGGAGGTACATTTGTACTTGAAGGTGGTGGAAGTTCTGCCGCGCAAACTGCATTTTATAATATAGCTGGCAATATGGCAATTAGTGGCGGAACTGTTGATATGAACAGCAATCAGAATGCTGTTGCAATTACTTTAAATCTATCTGGTAATCTAACTATAAGCGGTAGCGGATCATTACTTCGAACCAAGAGCGCATCTGCAACCGTTAACTTTAAAAAAACTTCTGGTACCCAAACATTTTCTTCAACTGTTGCGGGAATTAGTGGTAATAATATTACCTGGAATGTTGGATCGGGATCATCTGCCAACACATTACAATTAAATTCTGACTTTATAATGTCGCCAAATTCAAATTTATTTGTTCTTAATAACTCAACTCTTGATTGCGGAACATTTATAATAAGAGGAACAACCGCGGGAGGTAACGGTAATTTTGTTTTAAATAGCGGTGCAAGTATTAAAATTGGTTCAATTTTTGGAATCACAGCTTCTTTAGCATCTACTAGCGGCAATGTGCAAACAGGTGCGGGTAAAACATTTAATACAGGTGCAAATTATATTTATACAGGTTCTTCTAACCAGGTAACCGGCGACGGCTTGCCATCTACTGTAAATAAATTTACAATATCAAATACAAGCGCAGCAACAACAAGTTTAACGAATGATGTTACTATTTCGTCTGATATAACTATTAATTCAGGCGCTACGCTCGATGTAAGTTCTTTAAATAAACTAATAAATCTTAAAGGAAATTGGATAAATAATGGCACTTTTAATTCACAAACAGGAAAAGTCGCGCTTACAGGGGCAACCCAAGAAACAATTAGTGGAACGTCTACTACTTCTTTTTATAATCTTACTTTAAATAATTTGTCCGGTGCAAAATTAATTTCAAACGAAAATGTTGCAGGTACTTTACAACTCGACGGCGGTACTTTTGATGTAAACAATAAAGTATTTACACTGATTGCAAATGCTGCGAGCTCAGGCAATATCGGCAATATTAATTCATCAGCGGATATAATTGGAAATGTAACCATTCAGCAATGTGCTACGGGCGGATATACAGGCTGGGCATTGCTTGGAGAGCCTGTTACATCCGCATTAACAATGGCAGATTGGAATGATAATTTTGCAATAACATGTCTTACTTGTCCTGATGGATTTCCAAGTAATTTTAGTTCTATTTATTCATATAGTGAGGCTGCCGTTGGAACTTATTCTGACGCCGCAAAATATATAGAAATTTCTAATATTACTGATCCAATAAATTACGCAACTGGTTATTGGGTATATCTTGGTAATGCTACCTCTACTACAACAGCTATTATGTTTGATGTTACAGGAACCGTTGCAAAAGCGCAAAATTCACCAATTAATATTCCTTTATCATATACAAATCAGGGATCACCGCCTGATGATGGCTGGAATTTAATTTCCAATCCATTACCCTCTCCAATTCTTTGGTCGCAGTTAAAAGGAAGTACAACTAATATTGATGATGCTATTTATGTTTATAACACTGATCTAAATAATGGAGCAGGGGGATTTGCTTCGTATATTTCCGGTGTAAGTAGTCCTGCAGTTGGTGTTGGTGGCGTTGGAGACAGTATACCAATGTGCCAGGGTTTTTATGTTCACTCAACAGGTGCAACTTCATTATCCGCACAAGAGAGTAACAAAGTTGGAGGAACGCCTGTTTTTTTAAAAAATTGTAATAATGCCCAAAACAATCAAACACAAAAACCAATTGCAAGATTATTTTTAAGCGGTGCAAATTCAAAAGATGAAACTGTATTTTATTTTGAATCTGGCGCTACACAAAATTTTGAAACCAATCGCGACGCCTATAAATTAATAAACGATATTTCTATTCCATACTTAGCCAGTATGGCCGGTACTTTAATGTGTAATATAAATGGTTTACCTGCCTTGCC
>JBDSFC010000136.1:0-4593 GCA_039919745.1 Bacteroidia bacterium
ATCCAACTTTTTCACAAAAGCATTCAATACTTTAAAACTATAGATCTCTGGCTCTAATTGATAATTAATAATATCTTCAAGTGCATCTTCTTCCGGACTCATCACCATTATTGGCAAAGTAATTTGCGATTGCCTTAATTCTACACCTTCATCTGCATAAGCAACTGCTAAATAATTTACGCCAATGTGTTGTAGCGTTTTCGCGATCTCTGCCCCGCCGCTACCATAACCCATGGCTTTTACCATGCACATTAGTTTTACGTTAGAAGAAACAAGCGATTTATAATAGTTAACGTTATTAATTAATTTATTAAGATCGATCTCAAAAACTGTATCGTGACTTTTTAATTGAAGTAGCCGGCTAATATTCTCAAAACCAAAACTGCGTGCGCCTTTTAAAAGAATACTTGCTTCGCTAAATTGGTAATTGATGAGATTAAACTGCCCAATGAAACTTTGTGTATCAACAAAAAATAAAGAGTTGGCTTTAAATAAAGGTTTATGATTGGAAATTTCTTTACCAATACCAACTACAAGATCAATTTTATTTTGCGAAAAAAGATCCGCGAGTTGTTTGTAAAGCGTATGCGATGAAATGCCGGATTGCTCAAGATCAGAAACAATAACAATTTTACGAACCCTGCGGTTTTGCTGCGACAAATAATTTAGGGCAATTTTTATAGAATCGATATCAGAATTATAATAATCGTTAATGATCAAAGCGTTGTTTATCCCTGTCTTAATTTCCAGGCGCAAAGCAACCGACTGTAATGATAATAAACGTGGCGCAATATCACTTTCTTTAAACCCCATTTGCGTTAGAACTGCCACGCAAGTGGAAGCGTTTAGTACCGAGGCTTTATCTGAGAACGGGATCTTATACTGAGTTGTATTTGTTGCACTTTTTAATTCTAAAATTTCATTTATAAAATTGATCTTAAGGTCAGCATCATTAAATTCAGAAACTACGATTGTTTTGTTTAAAATGTCTGCGGGCAATTGTTCTTTATGCAAGCCGTTGATTATTTTTTTATCACAACCCTTAATTAATTTTAATTTTTCTGAGACCTTTTGTTCCCTGCTCTCAAAACCTTCATCATGCGCCGATCCAATGGACGTAAAGACACCAATTGTTGGCGCTATGATTTCGGCAAGAACATCCATTTCATTTGGAAAAGAAATTCCTGCTTCAAAAATAGCAAGTGTGTGTGTGTGATTTAAATTTAAAACACTTAAAGGAACTCCAATTTGCGAATTATAACTTTTTGGACTTCTGCAAATAGAAAAATTATTTTTTAAAAGTTGGTATAACCATTCCTTCACTACAGTTTTTCCATTACTCCCGGTAATACCAATTACAGGAATGCTAAATTGTTTACGGTGATACGTGGCTAAAGACTGTATTGCTTTTAACGGATCAGCAGAAACAATAAAAGAAACATCCGCATTTTTATACTTAGAAATATCTAACTCTTTCTCAAGTACCAAAAAAGACCGCACGCCTTTTTCGATCAGATCGGTAATGTAGTTATGGCCGTTATTACGCTCTGTTTTAAGCGCAATAAATAAAGTATCAGCCGGAGACTGAAGGGCACGGCTATCGTTTAAAAAAATACTTACCTTATGGTTTGTTCCAATAAATTTTGAATTCGTGATTTCTGCTATTTGTTGCAGGCTGTACATAAATGATTTTTATTTTTTAAAATTTCTATTGAAACAATTCCTGCATAAAGGCTCATAACTATCTGTTTCACCTAACAGCACTAAACTTTCTTCATTGGTTTTACGATGGCTTACATAGGCTAAATTGCCACATTGCATACATATTGCATGTACTTTGGTAACATATTCCGCCGTTGACATTAAGTTTGGGATGGGCCCAAAAGGTTTACCGGTATAATCCAGGTCAAGCCCGGCAACAATAACCCTGATGCCTCTATCGGCCAGTTGATTGCAAACATACGGCAGTTCTTCATCAAAGAACTGCGCTTCATCAATACCAACCACATCTACATCTGTTGCTAATAATAAAATATTAGCGCTTGAAGGTACGGGTGTGCTCATGATCTCAATTCCCTGGTGACTTACCACCTTAAACTCGTCATAACGTGTATCAACAGTAGGTTTAAAGATCTCCACTTTTTGCTTTGCGAATTGCGCACGTTTTAACCGCCTGATCAATTCTTCTGTTTTACCGGAAAACATGCTTCCTACGATAACTTCTATCCAGCCCCGTTTACGCTCGCTATTATTATTCTCTAAAAACATTGTTTAAAAGGCGTTAAAAACAAAACTTAAAAGTAGTGTAAGATGTTGCAAAATCAAATTATATTTAATTATAAATATTCACAAAAAAGATGTCGCTAGAGAAGGTTTTACATAAAATACAATCCCAGATCAATGATCTGGCGCCTACGTTGGAATTATTTATTGACGAAACGATCCAACCTTCAGTAGAAAGCTGCGAAAAATTACAACAACAATTAAACCGCATCCAGGAAAACCTGGCTGTATATAAATATAATAAGATCGAGAAAGAGCTCTCTCCAAGCTTTAATATTCATGCAAAAGTGAGTGAAAAAGAGTTGCCAAAAGAAAAAATAAAAGAAATCGCAAACGAAATTAAAGTTACTATTCACGAAGAAAGACCGGACCTTCAACAACCAAAAGTAGAAAATAAAGAAGAAAACGTTCAAAAAAATATTGCAGATATTTCGGTTGGCATAAATGATAAATTCCGTTTTATTAATGAGTTGTTCAAACAAAATAATTCAGAATATAATATCGCTATTGAACAGTTGAACGCTTTAAAAACCTGGAATGAAACAGAGATCTATCTAAACAGTTTAAAAACCTTATATGAATGGAAAGAAAACAGCGAAGTGGCTTCTTACTTTTTCTCTCTCATAAAAAAACGTTTTACTTAATGCGTTCGGTTCTCAGCATCTTTCTTTTATTCGTTACCGTTTCTTCATTCTCTCAAGATACGCTCTACACAAGAGAAGTAATTAAATTCTTAACTTCTAAAAAATGTTTTGGTCGCGGTTATATCAACAATGGATTAGACGTTGCTGCTAAATATATTTCAAATGAATTAAAAATAAACGGCGCAAAGCCTTTTTTTTCTACAGGTTATTTTCAATGGTTTGATTTTAATGTAAATACTTTTCCTGATAAAGTAATTGTAAAGATCAATAACAAACTTTTAAAACCGGGTATTGATTATATTCTCAGTCCTGAAAGTGGTACGGTAAAAGGGAAATACACTTTGTTTAAAAAAGACAGTGTTACTTACATTGCAAATAATATGGCATTACCAATAAGTATACGGATCAAAAAGAAATTAACGTATAGTGTTGCCACTAATTCGGTTGCGGGTTGTGCTATTGATCTGTTAAATGAAAGCACTCCTGCCAACCTCAGCAATGTGGAAGTAAACATTGAAAGCAAGGTGCTTACCAAATACATTAACAAAAATATTTGTGCTTTTATTCCCGGCAAAATAAATAACGATACGGTAATTGTTTTTTCTGCGCATTATGATCACCTGGGTGGCATGGGTAAAGCTACTTTTTTTCCTGGCGCCAATGACAATGCCAGCGGTGTAAGTGTATTATTAAATCTTGTAAAATATTATCAAAAAAATCCACCTAAATACAAAACGGTTTTTTTATTTTTTGCCGGAGAGGAAGCGGGATTAATCGGCTCGCATTATTTTGTTGACAGTAAAGCGCAGGACCTTACTAAAATAAAATTTTTGATCAACCTTGATCTTTTAGGTTCGGGTGATGACGGTATTATGGTGGTGAATGGGTACACCTTTGAAAAACAATTTAGTTTATTGGAAAATATCAATAAAGAAAAAACATTAGTAAAAGAGATCAAAAAACGCGGCAAGGCCTCAAACAGTGATCATTATTGGTTTTCTGAAGCAGGCGTGCCTTGTTTTTTTATTTATACACTGGGTGGCATAAAAGCATATCACGATGTATATGATGTTGCTAGAAATTTACCGCTTACGGATTATGTAGATGTGTTTACGTTGATCACTGAGTTTGTGGGTAAACTGTAAGATTAAACCACATAGACACATAGAGTTACAATACTTTTTTTCTAATTACTACTACAGTTTGCATAGTTTGTTGAAGCGACGCTTCAACAAATTGTTTCCTTTTTGAAAGTTAGCTTCTCAAAAAATTATGTACCTATGTGGTTAAAAAGTTGGGTCACTTCTTATAAAAATTCATCAGGTCTATTTCTTCCCAAACTTTTGGGTGTAAAAAAAATCTAACATCTTTTTTTTCTTTGATCGCATTCCTGATAAAAGTGGAAGAAATATCCATCATGGGAGCCTGAGTAATGTGCACATGTGAATGTCCGTCAAACTCGCTGGCTGTGCAATTCGGGCGGGGATACACGTAAATATGATTTCTTTTTAAGATCTCTTCGTAATTTTTCCATTTCGCAAATGATTGTAAATTATCCTGTCCCATAATTAAAGAAAATTCATGTTCGGGATATTTTTCTTTTAAGCGAGCCAATGTATTAATTGTTTAGGAAGGTTGTGGCAAATCAAATTCAAAATTACTCCCC
>JBDSFC010000197.1:0-3003 GCA_039919745.1 Bacteroidia bacterium
GCACATTGGCTCTGCGATGGTTTACCCAAAGTGGCAGAAATGAATGAAGAATTAGATAAATACACGCTGCTATTACCACCCTATTTTAAAACTAATAGTTTGTATTTGGATACTTTATCTTTTTTTAAAATTCAAAAAACAGAATACCTAAAAGAAGAAACTTTAACTACGGCTCCTGATTTGTATGTTGCCTCGCACCTTGCATCAACCGGCAATTTTAATCCAAAGAATATAAAAAAGTTGCGGGATATAGTTTTACCTCAAATAACTGAACCATTGGTAAAAAACGAGTATATTTATATTAGCAGAGCAAAAACCAACAAACGGTTTGTAGAAAACGAAAACCAAATAACGAATTATTTAACTGAAAATAATTTTAAAATTATTTATTCCGAAGAATATTCTTTTAAAGAGCAATTACAGATCGTTTACAATGCAAAAGTTGTAGTTACTATTCATGGGGCAGCATTGGCACTTACGATGTTTATGAAAAAAGGCACGCACGTTTTAGAGTTTAGAAAAAATAAGGATACTATTAATAATATGTATTACTCTTTATGCCAGGCTGCGGGCATTAATTACTCTTATTTATTTTGCGAAAGCAAAGAAATATCTGAGGTTGGAAATAATTTTAATTTAATTGTTGATCCAAAAGAATTAAAAATAGCTTTAGATAAAATCAGGCAATAAAACAACATGGGCTTAGAGCAAAATAGTTATAAAATACACGAAAACTCCTACAAAGATACTGAGATAGAAAAAGAGCTTTTAATGTACAGAAATTGGTTCGAAAAGAACACAACCGATCTTTGGCGTCATAAACGAATGTTATCTATACTTGATCCGTTCTTAATAAATGATAAAAATTCGTATTGGCTAACTGTTGGCGATGGTAGATTTGGTACATCCGCAAGTTACATTAATAAAAATAATAGTAAAGCCCTTGCAACAGATATTGATATTAAACTACTTGAAATTGCAAAAAAAGAAAAGATGCTTCCTGATTTTGCCTTTGCAAATGCAGAAAAATTACCTTTTGAAGAAAACATTTTTGATTATGCTTACTGCAAACAATCTTACCATCATTTTCCTAGGCCGGCTTTAGCAGTATATGAAATGCTACGGGTTTCAAAAAAAGCCATTATGTTTACTGAGCCAAACGATTTTATTCCAACACCATTTACAAGAAGACTGTTGCAGAAAATAAAACACAGCATTAAAAAAATAACTTCAGGAAAAATAGAACACTCGGACACTGGGCATTATGAGCCAATCGGTAATTATGTATATGGCATAAATCTTCGCAATTTCGAAAAAATAGCTTTAGGAATTGGCCTGCCCTGCCTTGCCTATAAAAGGTTTCATGATGTATTTATACCTGGAATGGAAAATGAATCTCTTAGCGATACTGCGCCATTATTTAAAAAACTAAAACAAGGCCTTTTAATTGATAAACTTAAAACCTGGGTACACCTATCAAATACAAATGATAATTTTCAAACAAAACCCTACAGAGAATATTTTAGCGCAACTAAAAAATGATGGCTACTCTGTTGTGTTATTTTCAAAAAATCCATACATTTAAATTAAATTGCCTTAATATGATCATTATTTCAAATAGACCCGGTCAGTTAGGGAATCTTCTTTTCATTTATGCTCATTTTTTAGCTTATAGTTTAGAAAATAATATTACACTTCTAAATCCGGCATTTTATCAATACCGTTCTTATTTTTCAACTACTTCCGCATTCTCTTTTTCAAGAACAAGGGTCTTTTACACGTTTTGCTATTTGTGCACGCGGATATTAATTAAGCTTAAAATTAAAACCAAATTTATAAATGCAATTGCTTTAGATTGGGGAGAAACAGTAGATCTTAAAAAAGCACCAGAGCTAAAAAGCGATCTGTGTTTTGCTCAGGGTTGGTTATTTCGTTCAGATGACCTTGTAAATAAATATAAAGAAAATATAAAAGTTTTTTTTAAGCCAACTAAATATTATAAAAATGAGCTCAGCCTTTTTTTCAAACAAAAATTTTCAAACTCAAATGAAACCAAAATTGCCGTGCATATAAGACAAGGAGATTATAAAAATTTTGAAAACGGTAAATATTATTATTCAATTGACGATTACCTTAACATTATAAAAAATCTTGCTTTTATTTTTAAAGATAAACATCCGCATTTTCTTATTTGTCATAACGAAAAAATTACTTTAAACGAAAAAGAAAATCCGGATCTTAAAATAACTTTTGCTCCCGGCCATGAACTGTTGGATATGTATTGTATGGCAACTTGTGATTATATTGTTGGACCTCCCAGTACATATAGTATGTGGGCATCTTTTTATGGCAATGCCCCTCTATACATGATAAAAGACTTGAAAAAAGAAATAAATTTAGACGATTTTAAAATAGTATAACAGACAATAAATAATAATGAAAATTTATTTCAAAATAGTATACCAATTATTTAAAGAAAAGGTACGGAGATTTGCTCATCCAAAAATATATTCTGAAAATAAAGTTCTGTTCCTGGAGAGGAAAAAATTTTACTCAACTTTTTTATCTGAAAACGACTTGGTTTTTGATGTGGGGGCAAATTTAGGAAACAGGGTAGAAGTTTTTTTAAGCCTTAAAACCATGGTCGTTGCAATTGAACCGCAAACTTATTGTTTTGAATATTTAAAAACGAAGTTTGCAGGAAACATTAGTCTTTTAAAAATAGCTTTAGGTGCTAAAAAAGATAAAATGACTATGTATATCAATTCAAGGTCTTCTACCATTTCATCTTTATCAAAAGATTGGGTAAATGCCATGAAAAATTCCAGGTTTAGTGACCAGGAATGGGACAAAACAACCGAAGTAAATGTAGATACATTAGATAACCTTATTTTACAACATGGCCTTCCCCGTTTTATTAAAATTGATGTAGAGGGATTTGAAACTGAAGTGTTAAAAGGCCTTTCAACATCTGTTCCAATCATATCTTTTGAGTACACTACC
>JBDSFC010000345.1:0-4156 GCA_039919745.1 Bacteroidia bacterium
GCTTCAAAAAAAGAAATTAAGTTCATAAATGAAATTCATGAAGACTGCGTTTTGATAGAAGATTGGGGTGATGAGTTTTGGAAATGAATTAATTGGAGTGATTTGTTTTCTATGATTATATAATTTACCATTTGTTTTCATTGAAGCAAGATAATCAACTACAAATAAGCTTATTATAGCATTTAAAATTGTGCGCTAAAAGTTTTAATTAATACATATAAGATTGGTATCTTTGATACTTATATCTATTAGTTAAAATTTGGTATGTCTATTCAAAATAACACATTAGGAATAAAAAGTATTTTTATATCAAGAAACCTTATGGAAAACAGCCCTTTTATGAAATTAAAAGAGCACGATATAAAAGTAATTGATGACTCATTGATTGAAATTAATCAAATCCGCTATTCTTATACACCGCAGACTAAATGGATTTTTTTTTCGAGTAAAAATACTATTAAGTACTTTTTTGCTCAAAGCCCGCAATTACCAAATGATGTGCTTTATGGTGTTATAAGCAATGCATCAGCAATCTATTTATCAACCTTCGGTAAAATTGCAAATTTTATTGGACAAGGTGTGGATGTTGTAAAAATAGGTAAAGAATTCAGAGAAGTTTTAAAAAATGATAGCATCTTATTTCCACAAGCAATAGATTCTTTACAAACTATTCAGAAACAAATAGCGTTTGCCAATACTAGCTATAATTTATACGTGTATAAAACCACAATTAAAGCCGGCTTTATAATACCATATAGAACACTAAGGAAATCAAATTATAACTGACTACTATTTTCTCAACTTTTTCATTTGTATCACATTAACAAAAAATGCAAAACCCATCGAAAAATAAACATACCCTTTCGGTATAATAAAGTTTAATCCTTCGCCAATTAATGATATACCTATTATTAATAAAAAGCAAAGGGCTAGAATTTTAAAAGATGGGTGTTTACGGATAAAATTACTGATTGGACCTGATGCAATCAACATAATAACGACAGCGACAATTACGGCTGCATACATGATCCAAAGTTCCTGAACCATTCCAACAGCGGTGATTATAGAATCGATAGAAAACACTAAATCAAGTAATATTATTTCTAGTAATAAAGTTTTAAACGAACCTTTTTTTTGATGAGTATTAGTTTCTTCTAAATCATGTTCTGTCTTTTCAAAAATCTCCTTTGTGCTTTTGTAAATAAGAAATAAACCTCCTATAACTAATATTAAATCTTTTCCTGATAAATCATTGTCAAATACTACAAATAAAGATTTATCGAGCTTTAAAATTACAGAAATGGCAGCTAATAAACCTAAACGAATGATCATAGCCAAACCTATACCCCAATAGCGCAGCTTGTTTCTTTGAGCATCAGGTAGTTTGTCCGCTAATATGGATATAAAAATGATATTATCAATACCTAGAATTACTTCCAGAGCAATTAATGAAAATAAAGGAATTAGTGAATCAATAATCATATTTTACTTTATAATAAATATAGATCTTTTATAGTTTCAAGTTGTTTTTACTCCAAATAATTCGGCAGTATGCTATATGATTATATTATTTGATTTTGTTTCTTCTTAGTATTAGATAAAATACAATTAAATACATAACAATAAGTGCAAGTAAATATAAAAAAACTATTATCATTTCTGTTATGTTTAATTTCAGTTAATAATTACATTAATTTAATGAGTATGATTGTTCTGATGAGGAAGAAGTATTGTCACTTTTTAAAATGCCTATTATAATTAGCAATACAACTATCCCAAGTGCCCAAAACAATTCAGATTCAACCAAAGACATTGATGAGTTCTTATCTGCCTCTTTAAAAAGATTACCCGCCTCTTTTAATTGCAGTGATGACAGGGCGTTAAGGTTGAAAAGCACATTATCGTAACTGGCAGCTAAATTAAAAGTCCTAAGACCTTGGTCTGTTAATGATAATTCCAGTTCTTTTGCTTGAGTAATATGCAATTTTAAAGATTCGAAAATATTTTCTTCTTCTTGTGTTAATTTAGTCTTTGAGTAACTTAGTAACAAATTAGCAATAGAGTCGTTATGTGATAAATAATTAAAAGGCTCTTTTTTCAAATTCTGTTCCGTAAGGTCAATTTTTTTTTGATTAAAGTGTGTGTTTAATTTATATATGTACCCTTCTGCAACAAGTCTATTATGGTACAAATCCAAAAAAAGAGCCTTCATTTCTTTTCCGCTACTAGCCTGAGATCCTATACTAAAAATAACTACAGCCGTTAAAAAAAGGCAAAATAGAATAGCTTTTATCATACTAATATTTTTGAATCTTTTCATTTTTTTTAATATTTGTTATATTCTATTTTGAATATAGTTTATTCATTTATTACTTTAATTATCTTGAAATTTGCCTCTCCTTCGGGTTTAACCCATGATATCATATCTGATTCTTTAAAGCCTAGCAATGCAACACTTATTGGAGCAAATACGGAAATCCTACGTTGTTTTATATCCGCAAAATCTGGCATAACGATTTGCATTTTCATACTTTTTTTAGAAGAAACCTCTGTTACTTCGACAAAAGAATTTAAACGAACAGTTTGTTTATCAATTTCTTTTTCTTCAACTATGTGGGCCTTGGTAATACCCTCTCCAAGATTCTTTCCAGAACCATTTGGTTGTTTCACGATTAGTTCGTGAAGTGTATTGAAATCTGTTTTTGAAATTATAGGTTTCATGATTATAAAATTAATTTGTTAGAAAAATAAAGTAAACTTAACAGATAAATTATCCATTAAAATTTGTTGAATTTACATGATTAAATAGTGCCTTAAGCGTTTACTATCCTCCATAATCAAAAGTTATGGAGGCTTAAGTATTGAAGATATTTTTCTCAGAATAAAAAATAATTCTAATATTAAAAGCCCAAATCAGAGATGAGCTAATAAAAACATTTGATATTATTTTCAATATACTTAACACTTTGGTTTTTTAATTATTTGTCACCTTCATGATTCTTAAATATTTATTTATTCCAGCACTCTTCAATGTAACCAAATCATTTTCTGTATAGCCAATCAGTGCCATACTTATTGGTGAAAAGAAAGAAATATTTCTTGCATTCAAATTTTCTTGAGAAGGCAATACAATTTTGATTTTAATAACCTTATTAAAAACAGAATGCCATAGTTCTACAACAGAATTAAGTCTGACTGTTTTTTTAGAAATTTCATATTCCTTCACCTTTTTAAACTTATTCATTAAGCTTGCAAGGAATTTTTTATAATGTGATTGTTTTTTTTCAAGAACCTCATCTAGTTTTTGAAAGTCTGTTTCCGAAATAGTTGGTATCATAAGTTAATAATAAAAGCGTGAGAAAATTCTAAATAGCACAAAGGCTAAATAGCTTTTAAATTTTTAAATTATTGGATTTTGAACCTGCTTGAGATTCCCCCGAAACTTAAGAGTCCGGGGTTTAGGTATTGAAGACCTTATTATTGGATGAGAATATTACAGCACATTTGAAGAACCAAATGAAGGAAGAATTTGACTTATTATGTTTTAAATCTTTCATTGCAAAAATATCTGTAACAAATGTAAACCTTTTTTTGTGTAATTTATCTTGTCAAAAGTTAAAATAACAAAAACGATTCTAATCTTGTTTCTCTTTAAAGCTTAGTAAGTGCAGAACCTTTATGAGCTGCAATGTGATCCGTCTTACTGCTTTTTATTTCATATTGAGGCTCTTCTTCCGTAGCGTGGTGTGTATATCCTTTGTAATCAAAATTCTTAATGTGTATTTTTATAATAGTTCCTGAAACTCTTCCCGCTTCAGAGTTCCAACTTACTTTGTCGCCAATTTTAAATTTTGTTTTCATCAACAGATTTTTTATTTCTAAATCTAATCTTCATCCGAATACAATACATTTCCATCAACTATTCTTGCAGGTTCAGTGTATTTATGCTCCTGAACTTTTGCTCTTGCCATAATATGTAATACCGTCCAACCTTTTGCTTTAAGATAATCGGACACCATTGAACGATGACATTTCCACCAAACCGCTTCAGAACACATATATGCTGTGGCTTGTTCTAAAGCTATATGTTCCAGTTTTACAATACCATTTTTAAATTCTTCGGTTTCCATATAATCGGCATAACCTCTGAAAGAGG
>JBDSFC010000214.1:0-2956 GCA_039919745.1 Bacteroidia bacterium
TAGAAATTGTGGTGCCTCCTTTACGTTCGCGCAAAAGCGATATACGTTTACTGGCAAAACATTTTTTAAAATTTTATGGTAATAAATATTTTAAACCTGAAATAGAATTGATTGAAAAAGCGCTTCAAAAGATTGAAGAATATCATTTTCCTGGAAATGTACGTGAATTACAATATATTATTGAACGCGCGGTGATCATGGCGGATGCTGAAATTATTCAGCCAAACGATCTTATTTTTTCTCCGATGGAAGTAAATACAAAAATTCTTTCAGAGCAGGATAGTGAAACAAAATTAAGTACGATCGAAAAGCAAACCATTTTAAAAGTGATCGAAAAAAATAATGGCAATATAACCAAAGCAGCTAAAGAGCTTGGTATTACACGTACTGCATTATATCGTAGATTAAGTAAATATGAGATCTAAGCGTTTTGGTTTTAATATATTTATAAGAGCGCTGCTTGTTTTCACCACTCTTTTTTTGGCGTCATTATCATTGGTAAAGGAATGGTACATGCTGGAAATTGTAATTGTACCAATTATTATTTTTCAATTCTTTGATTATTATAATTACCATAAAAAAGCGCAGAGTGAGATAGAACAGTTCGTTGAGTCTGTTCATTATCGTGATTTTTCCAGGTATTTTGATGTGAAACGTGCGCCGTCAGAACTACAGCCCTTCCGTACCAGCTTTAATGAAATTAATTCAACTTTTAAAGTTATTAGTAAGGAAAAGGAAACACAGTACCTTCATTTAAAAACAATTTTACAAATTGTTGATACCGGTATTTTATCTTATGAGACTGAAAGTGGAGAGATACTCTGGATGAATGAAGCTTTTAAAAATCTGTTACAGATTCCGTATTTAAAAACCATTCATTCTTTAGAAAAAAGAAATAAAATAGTGTATGATGAAGTAATGAATCTTGCGCCCGGAAATAATATTGTAAGTTCAATTACCAATGATAACAATGTATTTAAAATTTTATTATCGGCTACTACCTTTCAAAACGAAGATAAAAAGTATAAACTTATCGCTTTTCAAAATATCAATGAAGCATTGGACGAAACTGAGTCGCAGGCATGGCAAAAATTATTAAGCGTAATGACGCACGAGATCATGAACTCAGTAGCACCCATTTCATCTTTAGCCGAAACTCTAAAAGAAAGAATTCAGGAAACCGTTGCCAATCCTGATAATTCAAAAGAAGCGTTAAATGATATTGAGATGGGGATCAGTACCATAAAAAAAAGAAGTGAAGGTTTATTAAAATTTACAGAAACATACCGGAGCCTTAGTAAGATCACAAAAGCAAATATGACAAAAGTATTGCTTATTGATCTCTTTGAGCATGTGCAACAATTAATGCAGCCTACATTAGAAAAGAAAAAAATAAATCTTGAAATGATCTTGCGCGATCCATTTTTCACGCTGGAGGCAGATTCAAGTTTAATTGAACAGGTTTTGATCAATTTATTGTTAAATGCAATAGATGCTGTTAAAGATAATCCTCAACCAAAGATCACTATATCAGCAGATGCATCTTTAAATGGAAAGACAACAATAAAAATCATTGATAACGGTTCGGGTATAAAGCAAGAGATCCTCGATAAAATTTTTATCCCATTTTTTAGTACCAAAAAAACCGGTAGTGGAATAGGTTTAAGTTTATGTAAACAGGTTATGATGTTGCATAAAGGAAATATACAGGTGCAATCCAGGGAACATGAAGGCACGGTATTCAGCCTTATTTTTAATTTGAACGCATAATATTATTACAAAATGAAAAAACTGTTTATCTTCTTTATTTTAATTAGCAATCTAAAAAACAGAGCGCAGGAAGATAGCCATGTTTTATTAACACTTGGATTAGATTCTGTTTTTTCTAAAATAACAGATAAAGAACCTGGCGGAAGTATTTATATTCAGCAGGCGGGCCAAATATTATATTCGAGATCTTTTGGTTTGGCAAATCTGAAAACAAAAGAAAAATTTACTGAAAATACTGCATCAGGTATTTCATCTATTACAAAAACATTTATTGCATATAGTATTCTGATATTGCAAAAACAAGGACAGATTCAGATTGACGATAGTATTATAAAATATTTCCCTGATCTAAGATCAAAAGAAGCGGGTACAAAAATAAAGGTTAGGCATTTATTAACGCATATGTCAGGTCTGCCCAATGTGCCAATAAAGAACAATGATAAACTTAATTTGATAAAATTAATTGACAAGCCGGAATTTGAACCAGGAAGTAATTACAAGTACTCTGAGATGGATTATTCTATTTTAGCTTTGATCATTGAAAAAATAAGCAATACAACGTGGCAATTATTTATTCAAAAAAATATTTTTGAGCCAGCCGGCATGATCAGTACTAAACTTGTTGAAGGTACATTAGATGAGAACACTGCGCAATTTTATAAAAAGAAAAAAAAGAAATATAGAAAACAAAAGCAACATCCTTGTTATGAAAACTCTGTTTTGTGTAGCGTTGGCTGGAGCACTATTGGTAATCTGCGAAAATACGTATACGCTATAAAAGAATGTGTTTTTTTAGATTGTGAAACATTAAAAATTGCCACTAAAATATGGCAACCTGTGAATTGGAGAAATGCAACGCCTCCAATTCAAGGATTTTCGTGGGTAATACACGAAGAAAAAAATAAAAATATTTTATGGGAAAGTGAAAAAGATAAAGAAGGATTAAAAGCACAAATTATGATGTATCCAAAATCAGATATAATGGTAATATGGATGAGTAATAATAACGAAGCTTATACTGATTTCATTCATGAACATTTGCTTAATCTCAGATATTTAAAATAGAGTTCTAATAAGCAAAAAACCACTCATGTGAGTGGTTTTTTGTTTTTGAATTTAAGCTTAAACTAAAATTAAACCATAAGCTTAAGATCAACTTAATTTGCTATAACCAAATATTTTGATT
>JBDSFC010000218.1:0-2550 GCA_039919745.1 Bacteroidia bacterium
AATATCGTTTATCTTTTTTTCAACCTCTTGCTCCAAACCATTTTGTTTGATGTACAATTCGCATTGCTGATCGATGGCAGCATTCATAAAAAATGCAGCAATAGTAGCAGCTGGTCCGTTAATGGTCATTGATACCGAAGTTTTAGGATCTGCTAAATTAAAACCAGAGTATAATTTTTTCGCGTCATCCAAACAACAAACACTTACACCGCTGTTTCCAACTTTACCATAAATATCCGGACGGTGATCAGGATCGTTACCATATAGTGTAACACTGTCAAACGCTGTACTTAAACGCGCAGCAGGCAAACCTTTACTTACATAATGAAAACGTTTATTCGTTCTTTCAGGTCCGCCTTCACCGGCAAACATACGTGTTGGATCTTCGCCTTCACGTTTAAAAGGATAAATGCCTGAAGTGTACGGAAACTCTCCCGGAAAATTTTCGCGCAAGCTCCATTTTAAAATATCGCCCCAACCTGTATATTTTGGAACAGAAACTTTCGGGATTTGTGAATGTGATAAACTTTCGTAATGCGTTTTAATTTTAATTTCTTTATCGCGCACTTTAAAAACATAATATTCGTTTTGATATTGTTTTTTCTTATCGTCAAACGTTTCTAATGTTTTTAAATTTTTTGGATCAAGGTCCAAACGAATAATTTCTGATTGTTCTTCTAAACTTTTTATGATACGATCTTTATCGTCCATCTTAGAAGTTTTTAAAGTCTCAATTGTATTGCGAATGCTCTGTAATTTAATAGCGATGGTAGCCTGATCATTTGTCCATTTATCGTAAGTACGTGATGCTTCAGAAATTTCGCTTAAGTAACGCGTGCGGTTTGGCGGAATGATGTAGATCTTCTCGCTCATCTCATCCGTTACTTTAAAATTAGATTTTAGATCGGTTCCGGTTTTTTCAACTAATTTATCCATCAAGGCTTTATACAATGTGTTTGTTCCGGGATCGTTAAACTGAGAAGCAATTGTGCCGTATACAGGAAGGTCTTCATCTTTTGCTTCCCATAAATTATGGTTACGCTTGTATTGTTTTTTTACATCGCGCAACGCATCCAAAGCACCGCGTTTATCAAATTTATTTATGGCAACAATGTCGGCAAACTCCAACATGTCAATTTTTTCTAATTGAGATGCGGCGCCAAACTCAGGAGTCATAATGTAAAGACTCATGTTGCTGTGTTCAATAATTTCTGTATCACTTTGGCCAATACCTGCAGTTTCAATAATTATAAGATCAAAACCCGATACTTTTAAAATATCAATTGCATCCTGTACATATTTGCTCAACGCTAAATTACTTTGACGTGTTGCTAACGAACGCATATAAACTCTTTCGTTCTTAATAGAGTTCATACGAATACGATCGCCTAATAAAGCACCGCCTGTTTTGCGTTTACTTGGATCAACAGACACAATGCCAATTTTTTTCTCAGGAAAATCCAATAAAAAACGACGCACTAATTCATCTACCAAAGATGATTTACCTGCACCACCAGTACCTGTAATACCAATAACCGGCACTTTAGAATTTTTTGCTTCTTTACGAATTGGATCCAAGACTGCTTTGCTTTCTTCATTAAAATTTTCGGCAGCTGAAATTAACCGGGCAATAGAGTGGTGATCTTTTTCTTTTAAATGCTTTACTTCTCCATTTAAATTTTGGCCGGTTGCATAATCACTTTGTTTTAATACATCGTTGATCATACCTTGCAAACCTAAAGAGCGGCCATCATCAGGATGATAAATCCGTGTGATGCCATAATTTTGTAAGTCCTCAATTTCTGATGGAAGAATAGTTCCACCCCCACCTCCAAAAATTTTAATATGTCCGCAACCACGCTCCTTTAAAAGATCGTACATGTATTTAAAATATTCATTGTGTCCGCCCTGGTAACTTGTAATGGCAATAGCATTCGCGTCTTCCTGTATAGCGCAATCCACGATCTCCTGTACACTTCTATCGTGGCCCAAATGAATAATTTCGGCACCGGTGCTTTGCATTACACGGCGCATAATATTAATAGCAGCATCGTGTCCATCAAAAAGAGCAGCGGCAGTTACAATACGTATTTTATGTTTGGTTTGGTATGGAATGGTCTCGATCATGATAAAGGTAAATTGAGGCATAAAGCTAGCGTTTTTGCGCTATTTTTTCAATTTTTTTAGCTAAATATGGCTATCATCAACGATGTGCCGGAAAATGTATGGGATAAAGGTTTTAGTAAACCCTGCTATTATTTGTTGATAGCTTATTTTTGCTAAATTTGTTTATCTATGAAAAAGATTTACCTGTTATTATTAGCTGTTATTTTAATTACGGCCTGTAAAAAAGATAAAACCCAGCCAGAGGAGCCTGCAAGCCAGAATAATGCAGCAAATACAACGCCAAGCTCCACATATAAAAAATTAAAGACGATTCGTTCAGTCGACACTTATACTTTTGGCAGTATTAATATTATGAATCAAATGTTTACTTATAATTTGTCAACTGGCAGGCTAATTTCGATAGCTCAAATGGATAGTTCATTC
>JBDSFC010000301.1:0-2771 GCA_039919745.1 Bacteroidia bacterium
GCCTCGGCCTAGGGCTTTCACTTATAAATTCAATTTGTAAAAAATATAATTTCAAAAATTCTATTGAAAATAAATCTGAATATATAGTAACACTTGTTTTTAAATAAACAAAAAACCACTTTTTCAGCATCAGAAATTAAATTTGTAATAACCGTTGTCTTTAACAAATTTTATTAAAATTCAATAAAAATTCAGAATTCCTTCCTAACTGTTACAGTATTGCAGCCGCACCTTTGTGGCCACAAAATAAGATCTCATGTTTTTTATTGCAAACAAAACAAAAAACCACCATAAAACAATCCATATTACTATGAAGAGCACCCTCAAACTCATGAGTCTATGCGCCTTACTGTGCTTTACAAGCTGCGGGTCAAAAACTGAAGAAAAGGAAGAAGAGATCAAATTCTTAGTTACCAGCCCTTTAAAAAGAGATACAACGGTGATCAGGAATTATGTATGCCAGATCCGCGCTATACAACATATAGAATTAAGGGCGCTTGAAAAAGGTTATCTGCAGGAAATTTTTGTAGATGAAGGACAGTTTGTAAAAAAAGGCCAAATGATGTTCCAGATCATGCCATTGATCTACAATGCAGAACTTCAAAAATCACAAGCAGAAGCTAATTTTGCTGAGATAGAATATCTGAACACAAAAAAACTTGCAGATAGCAATGTAGTCGCACCGGGTGAACTGGCTTTGGCAAAAGCAAAATTTGATAAAGCAAAAGCTGAATTGTCTTTAGCTCAAACGCATTTGCTATTCACAGAAATAAGAGCTCCGTTTGATGGCATCATGGACCATTTCCAGGTAAGGTTGGGAAGTTTGGTTAACGAAGGAGACCTGCTTACAACACTTTCTGACAATAGTAAAATGTGGGTTTATTTTAATGTGCCCGAAGCTGAATACCTTGATTATAAATCTCACATCAACAAAGACAGTTTATTAAAAGTAAAACTCTTAATGGCAAATAATCAGCTGTTCGATTTTCCCGGTATAGTTGAAACCATTGAAGCAGACTTCAACAATGAAACCGGTAATATTGCATTCCGCGCTACTTTCCCTAATCCCAATGCACTTTTGCGACACGGTGAAACAGGTAATGTAATGGTAACCGCAAATCTTAAAAATGCCATTATTATTCCTCAAAAAGCTACGTTCGAGATCCTTGAAAAAAGATATGTTTTTGTAGTTGGTAAAGATAATGTGGTAAGACAAAAAGAAATTATAATTGCTTCAGAAATGCCTGATCTATATGTGATCAAAGTTGGCTTAAATGAAAATGAAAGAATAATGCTGGAAGGTATCCGTAAAGTAAAAGACGGTGATAAAATAGAGTATGAATACGAAGAGCCTAAAAAAGTAATTGCCAACTTAAGAGTATATGTTGAATAACATAAAATTAAAAAAGAAAAAAAATGTTTAATTTATTTTTAAAGAGGCCTGTACTTGCCATCGTATTATCACTTGTAATTATTTTTATGGGTGTATTGGCAATTAAAACATTGCCTACTTCTCAATTCCCTGAAATTGCACCACCAGTAGTAATGGTGTCTGCATCATATCCCGGTGCAAGCGCTAAGTCATTAGCAGAATCAGTTATTATTCCTCTTGAACAATCTATTAATGGCGCATGGGGTATGCGTTACATGACTTCTGATGCTACCAGTGCAGGTGAGGCTAACATTCAGGTTGTATTTAATCCCGGTACAGATATTAATCAGGCATTGGTGCAGGTTTCCAATCGTGTGCAGCAGGTAACAAACAGGTTGCCTATTCTTGTGCAACGTGAAGGGGTAATTATTACGCCTGTAATACCTAGTATGTTAATGTATATTAACTTGTATAGTAAGGACACTAGCGCAAACATGAAGTTTATCTTTAATTATGCCGGAGTTAATATGATACCGGAAATACAAAGGATCAACGGCATTGGCCAGGCAAGAATATTAGGAAGCCGTCAGTATGCTATGCGTGTTTGGTTAAACCCTGACAGGATGCGCGCTTACAAGGTTTCTCCGGATGAAGTGATGGAAGCATTGAGCAATCAAAGTATTATTGGTAAGGCTGGTCGTATTGGAAGGGGTGATAGTAAACAGGCAGAAGCGTTAGAATATGTATTAGCTTATTCTGATAGGTTTAATGATCCTAAACAATATGAAAATGTTATTATCAGGGCCAATTTTAAAGGGGAATTGCTTCGCTTAAAAGACATAGCAAAAGTTGTTTTAGGAAGTGAGTATTATGATATTTATTCTAACCTTAATGGAAATCCTTCGGCAGCTATCGTATTAAAACAAACCTATGGTAGTAATGCTACTGTGGTAATTGAAAACGTAAAAAAGAAACTGGAAGAATTAAAAAAATCTTTCCCCCCGGGAATGGATTACGAGATCAGCTACGACGTTTCCAACTTCTTAGATGCATCTACAGAAAATGTAATTGATACTTTAAGAGATGCCTTTATATTGGTAGCATTGGTGGTATTCATCTTCCTCGGTGACTGGCGTTCTACACTTATTCCAACACTGGCCGTACCAATATCTTTGATCGGTGCTTTTATTTTCATGCAATTATTTGGCCTCACTATAAATATGATCACTTTATTTGCGGTTGTATTGGCTATTGGTATTGTGGTAGATGATGCTATCGTCGTCGTCGAGGCCGTACATGCTGCTATGGAAGAACATCACTTATCTCCTTATCGCGCTGTACAAAAAGTATTAAAAGAAATTAGTGGTGCTGTAATTGCAATTACATTATTAATGACAGC
>JBDSFC010000355.1:0-3090 GCA_039919745.1 Bacteroidia bacterium
TTATTTAAACGATGCGCGGCATTAAAGTGTTCTTTCCTGAATACCGATACACGTTCTTGTTGTTCCATAAAACAAAGGTATGACTATTTTGTTTAATAAAATAATAAATTTGTTAAACATAATAAAATGCCCGAAATTTGCTTAAAATTCAAAAATGCTCCATAAAATAGAAAGCGCACAGTTTATTAAAAGCGATATAAATACTATTTGGGATTTTATTAGCTCACCAAACAACCTGGCTATAATAACTCCAGCATACATGAATTTTAAGATCATTAATGAAACAAAACCTTTGGATAAGATGTATGCAGGTCAAATAATTGAATACAGTGTAACGCCCGCTTTAGGAATTAAATTAAAGTGGGTAACAGAAATAACTCATGTAGAGAAAAATTATTACTTTGTAGATGAACAACGCTTTGGCCCCTATGCGTTTTGGCATCATAAACATTTTCTGAAACAAGTAGATGGAGGGATTGAAATGACAGATATAGTTCATTACAAATTACCATTTGGCTTATTTGGCAGATTAGTAAATAGTTTGTTTGTAAAAAAGCAATTAAAAAAGATTTTTGATCATAGGTATAAAACAATTGAAAAACTGTTTAATTCAGGGAAAACTTAATTTGACGTAAAATTACCCTTTTACGATCCATGGGCTATTAACACTATCCCTTTCTGCATACGAACCGGGTTTAAGATCCATAGCTTTTAACACAGAATTATCCATTTGTGCTATTTGGCCTAGCGTGGTAAGCATTTTATTTGAACTTGCAGAGTTGGCATCTAAAAATTCAAAATACCCATCATCATTACAAAATACTTTAACGATCACTGCATTACTTTCAACAATATTATGCGTTGTGAAAATTGTCATATCCATATCCATGTTTTCTTAGATTTAAAAATTTAACTTATTTTTTCTACCCAATCGCCGTGTTCTTTGATCAGGCCAATTAACTCATCAACAGCAGTTTCTGATGTAACATTTTTCTTTACAACCTCTTTGCCTTTGTATAAACTTATTTTACCAATACCTGTGCCAACATATCCATAATCGGCATCGGCCATTTCGCCTGGTCCATTTACAATGCAACCCATGATGCCAATTTTAATGCCTTTTAAATGATCTGTTCGTTCACGAATTTTTTGTGTTGTTTCCTGGAGATCAAATAAAGTACGTCCGCAACTCGGACAAGAAATATATTCTGTTTTACTAATGCGACTTCTTGTTGCTTGTAAAATACCAAAAGCAGTAGAGTTACACATTTGTGTAGAAACACAATCCTTCTGCTTGATCCAGATGCCATCACCAAAGCCATCTAATAATAACCCACCATTATCGGTACTACTGTATAGTTGAAATTGCTCTTCACTTAAATTAGCGTAATTTGATTTGATGATAAAAGGTAATTCGCAATTATTTAATTTAAGATCCATTGACATACGTCGGAGTTCGGGCATGGTATGTGTATTGAACGAATCTAAAACTAAACAAACCGTTTTTTCATTTTTTATTTTTTGAATGAAATCGTTCGTAAGAACTTCTGCATCTACCGCAACGAAATTTAATTCTGAAGACTTTTCTTTTACCTCAAAATATTCTTCGCCACAAAATAATGGATAAGAACGATCCTTATTCTTTTGTGTTAACCAGGTTTGCGAATTATAAATTAATCCGAGTGTACCCGGAATTTCGAAATCAATTTTATTATCGCCTAAAAATAAATAATCAACCGCAAGATCTGTTAAATTCCATTTATCTAACGGCACTGAATAATTATACCCGACGCCAAATAAGCTGGCGGCAGTAACTTCCGGCTTCATACTATAATCTGCAATTACACGCGGTACATTATGATTACCAATGTTTATTCTTTCTTGTGTTTTATTTCTGTTAAATTCGAAAGGATCATAAGGTAATTCAAAATTAATTTCTTTTATTTTCGCATGATCATTTCTTTGCGAATATCTTTCTGCCAATAATTTTGCAACAGGAATTTCATACTCCGGTTCTTCCGTTAAAGAAACACGGATAGTGTCCCCTAAACCATCTTCCAATAAAGTACCAATACCAACTGCTGATTTAATTCTTCCATCTTCCCCATCACCTGCTTCTGTTACACCTAAATGTAAAGGATAGTTACGATCGGTTTCTATCATTTTGGCAACCAATAAACGGTAAGCTTGTACCATTACCTGGGTATTACTTGCTTTCATGGAGATAACAATATTAAAATAATTATTGTCTTCACAAATACGTAAAAATTCTAAAGCACTTTCTACCATTCCTAATGGTGTATCACCATAACGACTTAAGATCCTATCACTCAAAGAACCATGATTGGTACCAATGCGCATAGCGGTACCATACTCTTTACAAATTTTAACCAATGGCGTAAAACGATTTCTTATTCTTTCCAGTTCTTGCTCGTAAGCAGAATCAGTATAATCAATAGTTTCAAATTTTTTTTTATCAGCGTAATTTCCCGGGTTAACTCGCACCTTCTCAATTACCTTCGCCGCAAATTCAGCAGCATTAGGCGTAAAATGTATATCAGCGCAAATAGGTGTATTATAACCGCGTGCGACCAATTCTTTTTTTATAAGCTCTAAATTTTTTGCCTCGTTCATGCTTGGCGCTGTAATGCGCACCAGTTCACAGCCAGCATTGATCATACGAATACTTTGCTCAACAGTAGCTTTTGTATCCATAGTATCTGTAGTAGTCATACTTTGAACACGAATGGGATTAAGTCCTCCCATTTTAAGATCGCCCATTGAAACCTCACGCGTTAAAAAGCGGGAATATTGCGTTAAGCTATTACAGTATTTTTTGGAGAAGTTCATGTATTACAGAAGAAACACAAAGATAAGAAAAGAAATCAGGTTTTTTGAGACGGCAAAGCCTGTTCATTCGTTAAATAAATAAAACATAACAATCGTTTATTTTGCGAAACATCTTCAACCATTTATTTTGGGCGTTGCCTTCGGCCGGGCTTTCGCTACTCGCTTTTTTATTCGCCTTTACAGGCTTAAAAAAGAGCTCAGACAAAAGCTCAATCCCTAACGCAAATTGCGCCTGCCATG
>JBDSFC010000319.1:0-11768 GCA_039919745.1 Bacteroidia bacterium
AGTGGCGATGTATGGAAAATATTGGAGAAAAAAGTAAAGACTCAGAATTTGAGCGAAAAGATCATCTTAATTAATAAGATCCCTAAAGCGGAATTAATGCATTATACTTACAATGCCGATCTTGGTATTAGTATTGATAAGAACACTAACCTGAATTATTATTATAGTTTGCCAAACAAAGTTTTTGATTACATACATGCAGGAGCGCCAATATTAGCCAGTAAAATGCCTGAGATTGAAAATATTATTAATGAATATAAAATAGGCGATTTTATTAATGATCACACGCCGCAAAACATTGCAAATAAAATAAACGAAATGCTTAATTCCCAAAACTTAAGCATATATAAAGCAAATACAATAACCGCCGCAAACGAATTGAGTTGGGCAAAAGAAAAGCAAAAGCTTAAAGCAATATTTGCTCAATTTTAAACGTTATGTATTAATAAAATACTTAAATTTAAAGAGTTAAAATTGTATGGAATTTTCAGCGCAACAAATAGCACAACTCTTAAATGGCACTGTTGAAGGTGATGCAAACATTACTGTAAATAATCTTTCTAAAATAGAAGAAGGAAAAGCTAGTACATTATCTTTTTTAGCAAATCCTATATACACGCATTTTATTTATACTACCGATGCCAGTATTGTTATTGTAAATAAAACATTAGCGCTTGAAAAGCCTATAAAAACCACATGTACATTAATTCGTGTGGATAATGCGTACGAATCGTTCGCAAAATTATTAGAAATGTACACGCAGATAAAAGGAAACAAAGTAGGCATTGAACAACCCAGCTTTATTTCTGAAAGCGCTACGAAAGGTATTGACTGCTATATTGGGGCCTTCGTATATATTGGTCAAAACGCTAAGATCGGCAACAACGTAAAATTATATCCTCATGTTTATGTTGGAGATAACTGTGAGATAGGCGATAATACAACTTTATTTTCCGGAGTAAAATTATATTATGATTGCAAGATAGGCGCTAATTGCACGGTGCATGCAAGCACAGTAATTGGCAGCGATGGCTTTGGCTTTGCGCCAAATTCAGAAGGTAATGCGTTTGCAAAAGTACCACAAATTGGTAATGTGGTAATTGAAGATAATGTAGAAATTGGCTCAAACTCTTCAATAGATAGAGCAACACTGGGTTCTACCATTTTAAGAAAAGGTGTGAAGTTGGATAATTTGGTGCAGATCGCACACAATGTAGAGATTGGTGAAAATACTGTTATTGCCGGATTATCAGGCGTGGCCGGTTCTACAAAGGTCGGTAAAAACTGTATGATAGGCGCACAAGTTGGTATTGCCGGACATTTAAAAATAGCAAACGGTGTTAAGATCGGTGGCCAATCAGGTATTGCGGCAAGTATTGAAAAAGAAGGAGAAATTGTACAAGGCTCTCCGGCCTTTAATAGCGGTGAGTTTAAGCGTAGTTATGTTCTATTTCGTAACCTCCCAAAAATAAATGAAAAGCTTAACGACCTAATTAAAAAGTCTAAATAAAATGAAGGTTGATATTTTAGCAATTGGTGTTCACCCGGATGATGTAGAGTTAGGTTGTAGTGGTACTATTGCAAAACATATTGCGCAAGAAAAAAAAGTTGGAATATTAGACCTTACTCTTGGCGAGCTTGGTACACGTGGAAGCGCAGAGCTTAGAACAAAAGAGGCGACCGAAGCAGCAAAAATATTAAGCGTTTCTTTCAGGACACAATTAAAAATGAAAGATGGTTTTTTTGAAAATAACGAAGCGCATCAACGTCAGATCATAGAAGTAATTCGCAAACATCAACCAGAAATTATTTTATGTAACGCTATTAATGATCGCCATCCTGATCATGGTCGTGCCGCGAAATTAGTTTCTGACGCTTGCTTTTACAGTGGTTTAATTAAAATTGAAACAACGGTTGACGGAAAAAAACAGGAAGCCTGGCGACCAAAATCCGTTTACCATTATATCCAGGATCATTACATCCATCCTGATTTTGTAATTGATGTTACCGATTTTATGGAGATAAAACACAAAGCTGTTATGGCTTTTTCCTCCCAGTTTTATAATCCAAAATCCGGCGAGCCAGAAACACCAATTTCAAGCAAAGCATTTATTGAAACCCTAAACAGTAAAATGGCTTTATGGGGAAGAGGAATGGGAGTGCCTTATGCAGAAGGTTTTACGGTTGAACGTTATCCCGGCGTAAATAATTTGTTTGATCTAAAATAATTTTTACAAAAAGTTTTTTATATTCTCACACACTTCCGGTACATGTTCTAAATTCAAAGTATGCCCTGCGTTTTTGATCACAATTAATTTTGAACCTTTAATATTTGCATTCACTTCCTGAGCTAAATGAACCGGCAATAAAAGATCTTTTTCACCTTGTATCACAAGTGTTGGCACAGCAATTTTTTTAAGGTCTTCTCTATAATCTTTCCGTTCTTTAGTAGCCCGCATCAATTTAAAAATAGCTTCCGGATTCGGCTGAAGATCCTTACGCGATTCCTTCATCAGGTCGATAGGAATTAAAGGATTGGCAAAATAATTTTCACTTAAAACGCTTGGCAACATAATGTCAAGCATTAAATTATAGCCACCCATTTCTAATGCCCGCCACCAGCTCAGTTCAATAGCATTGTAATAAGGTGTTTTATGGGCGAATGTTGAGATCAAAATTAATTTATTTACCAAAGAAGGATGATTAACTGCAAAATGTTGCGCTACCAAACTACCATAAGATAAACCAACAATGTTTGCTTTGGTGATCTTCTCTTTTTCTAAAATTGTTTTTACATCCTTGGCATGTTGATCAAAATTACGCCAATCAGCATCTTTAGTACTTTGTCCCTGGAAAATAAGATCTAATAAAATAACACGGTATTTATCTTTAAAATGTTGTATCACAAAATACCAGGCAATGGTGGTTTGCGTTAAACCATTTAAAAAAACAATGGTTTCTGTTGCGGACTCATTGCCCTGAACTTCATAATAAAGATCTAAATTATCAGATGTTTTGCAGATCATGTTAAATGTAGTTTAAAGAAACTTTATTTTTGGTAACTTCTAATTTTGCTTTTTTTCCTAAGTAAAGTGCCATGTTTTTTTCAATATGTCCGGCCGGAAAATTAAAACAAACCGGGTAGTTATATTCTTTTACCGCATCTAAAACTATTTCTTCGGCCGTTTTTCCAAATGGTATGGCGTTGTCTTTCATGTCGCTCATACCACCAACAATTAAACCTTTTAAATGTTTTAATTTACCGCTGCGTTTTAATTGCAACATCATCCGATCAATATGATATAATTGTTCGTCAAGATCTTCCAAAAATAAAATTTTATTTTTCCCTGAAACATCATCTACGCTTCCACTTAAAGCGTATAACAATGATAAATTGCCGCCAACAATTTCGCCTTCAGCAATACCTTCGCGGTTTAATTTATTTTTTGGAATGGTATAATTTATTTTTTCGCCAAACAATAAATGTTTAATAGATATGGTTGCCTCTTCGCTTTTTGAAAATTGAAAAGCCATGGTACCATGAATTGCGGCAAGTTTTAAATGGAACAAGCGATTATGAATAACCGTTGTGTCGCTATAACCCACAAACCATTTTGGATTTTTTAAAAGAGGTTTAAAGTTTACATGGTCTACAACCCGCATGCCGCCATAACCGCCACCGCTTATTAAAACAGCTTTTGCTGTTTTATGGTCAATAGCCCACTGCAGGTCGTTTGCACGTTGTTCATCGGTTCCTGCAAATTGATTGTGCTTTTTAAAAGCGTTAGGGCCTGTTTCTACTTTTAAGCCCCAGCTTTTTAAAATGTTTATAGCGGGCTCTATCGCTTCTTTAGAGCGGGCACGCGCTGTAGCAATAATTAAAATGGTATCACCTTTTTTTAAATAAGGAGGAAGGATGGCCATTAGATTATCTCTTCTTTTTCTTCGCTGGTTTAGATTTTTTGCTCGCCGGTTTCTTTTTTGCTGAGCTCTTTTTTAGTGCAGCATCACGCTTTTCTTTTTTAACAGCTTCAGCATTCGATTTCTTTTCCTGATACTCGATATTGCTTAGGTTTTGCTTGTATTTAGCATGAATAGGCTCATTCTCAACTCTAACGTGATACCAGAATTGACCGGTTTTAATACGGTAGATCTGCATTTCAGACACTCCGAATTTCTCTGCAATTTGTTTAAATGATAGTTTCCTTTTTGGGTCCCAGATCATTTTCTTTAAAGTAACAATACTCTTCTCGTTAAAAATCTGCGAATGCGCGCTTTTCACGATCGCTTTTTTCTTACGCGATAAAATGGCATTAGGGCTAAAAGTAGTATGTGCTCTGTGTTCTGTTTGCGTAGCCCATTTTAAATTATCTACATGATCATTTAAATAATTATGATCTTTATGAATTACAAATTTGTGTTTTGGAGATGATTTTTTTAAGAAAGCTTTAGCCACTTCTTTGTATAAAAAGATAGCTGCAGCTTTACCATCCTGCCTTACGTTAAAGCGGTAACTACCGGCCGTAGGCTTAAAGTTTCTTCTTTCAACCTTGCCACTTTTGTCTAATAATACACCAAAATGGCCATGATTTGAAATTACATATGGCACCGAAGGTTTTTTGCCATTCACTGTAATTGTTTTCCAAATTTCTTTTTTATTGCTCATTCTTAATTTATTTTAATAGTTATAGTTACTTTTGTATAAATATAACAAAAAATTGACTGATTTGCATTTTCGGCAAAAAAAGTTGAAAAGGCATAACGGGTTGCACTTTAGGAGACAAAAATGAATTCAAAATTTAAAAGAACATTAGTTACTGCGGCATTACCTTACGCAAATGGACCAGTTCATATTGGCCATTTAGCAGGCTGTTACCTGCCAGCAGATATTTATGTGAGGTACTTAAGAAGCATTGGCCATGATGTTAAATTTATTTGTGGAAGCGATGAACACGGCGTACCTATTACCATTAAAGCAAAAAAAGAACATACCACGCCGCAGGCCATAGTAGATAAGTATCACAATCTAATGGGAACCTCCTTTAAGGATTTTGGTATTTCATTCGATGTATATTCACGCACTTCATCAAAGATCCATCATCAAACAGCTTCTGATTTTTTTAAAGTACTATACGATAAAAATGTTTTTACCGAAGAAGTTACCGAGCAGTATTATGATGAGGAGGCAAAACAATTTTTAGCAGACCGATACATTGTTGGAACCTGTCCTAAATGCGCTAATCCTAATGCGTATGGCGACCAATGTGAGAAATGCGGTTCTACATTAAACGCAACTGATCTTATTGATCCTAAATCAACCTTATCAGGAAGCAAACCCGTTTTAAAACAAACAAAGAATTGGTTCTTACCCCTTGATAAATTACAACCAAAAATAAAAGCCTACATAGAAAAACATAGCGATTGGAAAGCCAATGTTTATGGACAATGTAAAAGCTGGATGGATAGCGGCGATGGCTTACAACCAAGAGCTATGACGCGTGATCTGGATTGGGGTGTGCCTGTACCGGTTAAAGATGCAGAAGGAAAAGTATTATACGTTTGGTTTGATGCACCCATAGGCTATATCTCGGCTACTAAAGAGTTATTGCCAAATAATTGGGAAGATTATTGGAAAAAAGACGATTCACGTTTAATACATTTTATTGGTAAGGATAATATTGTTTTTCATTGTATTATTTTTCCGGCGATGTTAATGGAACATGGTGAATTTATTTTGCCGGATAATGTTCCAGCCAATGAATTTTTAAATTTAGAAGGGGATAAAATTTCAACCTCACGTAACTGGGCTGTATGGTTGCACGAATATTTACAGGATTTTAAAAACATGCAGGATGTGTTGCGTTATACTTTATGCTCTAACGCACCAGAAACAAAGGATAATGATTTTACCTGGAAAGATTTTCAAACCAAGAACAATAGTGAATTGGTGGGTATTTTTGGGAATTTTATAAATAGAACTTTGGTGTTAACGCATAAATTTTACGAAGGTAAAGTGCCTGAAGCTAAAACCTATAACAAAGAAGATCTTTTGGTTTTGGAAGAATTAGCGGGTGCGCCTGCAAAAATTTCTAAGGCAATTGAACAATTTAAGTTCCGCGAAGCCATTAGTGAATGGATGAATGTTGCAAGAATAGGAAATAAATATTTGGCTGAAACAGAGCCCTGGAAATTAATTAAAACAGACGAGCAACGTGTAAAAACCATTATGAACGTGGCTTTACAGATCTCATGCAACCTGGCAATTTTAGCGGAACCGTTTTTACCGTTCACTTCAAAAAAATTATTTGAGCTTTTAAATATAAAACAATTGCGTTGGGCTGCGGCTAGCCAAACATCTAATATGGCGCATGGCCATACAATAAATAAAGATGAATTGTTGTTTTCTAAAGTAGAAGATGAACAAATTCAATTTCAATTAAACAGGTTGCAAAAAAGTAAAGAAGATAATTTAGTAAGCGCAGGCCCTGTTGCATTTAAAGGCGAAACAACCTTTGATGATTTTTCTAAAATGGATATTCGTACGGCTACAATTTTAACAGCTGAAGCAGTTCCAAAAACAGACAAATTATTAAAATTAACTTTAGATACTGGTATTGATAAACGTACCGTAGTTAGCGGTATTGCAGCTTATTTTAAACCTGAAGATATTATTGGGCACAAGGTTTGCTTATTAGTTAACCTGGCACCACGTAAAATAAAAGGAATAGAAAGCCAGGGAATGATCTTAATGGCAGAAAACGCAAAAGGTGAATTAAGCTTTGTTTCACCGGTAAAAAACGATATTGAAAATGGCTCAGTTATTAAATAAAAAAATAATCTTTCTACTTTCTTTTCTGACAGCTGTGTTTTTTATGGCTGCGCAGGAAGGCAATGACTATCAAAATTCAAATGATTATAAAGATCCAAAGCAATTTGAAAAATTCAGAAAAAGAAGAGTATTAATTTCTGCCTGGCAGATCAACCAACTAAAAGAAAATGGCGCATTGGTTGTAAAATTAAAAACCAGCCAAAAACAAATAAATGCATTAAACCAGGTTGGAAAAACACAAGAAGCAACTGAAAAAAAAACAGAACGGTTCATTAACAATAAAAACATCATGATGGGCTACCTGGATAATTTTAAATTTTGTAAAATTTATTTTATCTATAGTAATAGCAATGACAGTTTATTAAACGGCGCTAGGAGCGGAATTTTTTTAGACACTAATCTTAAAATAAACCCTGCCATTGTAATGAATGAAAAATTTTATCTTGTAGCTGAAGAAGATTTTGCATATAATTCTTCTATTGGATTTGTAAAAGAAGATTCAGCAAAATTTGTAAGTGAACACGGAAATCCCACCGGCGGTATGTACGACATAGTTATTAAAAATAAATTTGGCCACCAGTTAAAACATCCTTTTCCTTATACGGGGTATTTTGGAAAAATATCATTGGCTAATGTAGGGTCTGTACCAATGTATTATAAATACGAAGAAAACATAATTACTTACACTGTGGATAAAACACAGCTGGAAGATATGAGACAAACGGAAGGAAAAAAATTCAAGCCGCAGCCAACCGGATATAAAACATTTATGCTCAAAGGCGTTGATCTATACGAATATGTAAAGTTTGGTGTAACCCGCTTAAATGATAGTTTTGATCAGTTCTATCAAAGTCACCCAAAACCAGATGACTCAAAGATCAGTCCAGATATAAAAAAATTACTCTATTAAAAAAGATTTAACTTTTAGTTTTTTGGATACTATTTGATTTTTTATATCTTTAATTAAAATAATTAAACATGAAAAAAATATTCTTCGTTTTTAGTTTTCTACTTGTTTCTAATTCCTTCTTTTCGCAATCAGATACATTATACCTTGCAAAGGGTAAAAAATTGATTTGTAAGATCACCGAGATCAATGAATTTGAAATTAAATGCAGGTTGGCAAGTAATATTGATGGGCCAATGTATGTAATGGACAGGTCGGAAGTAATGAAATATACTTTATCTAACGGTTTTAGCGAGCAGTTTGTGCGTGATGAGATGTTGGTGGAAAATGAACACAAAAGCATTTTGAACAATCGCCAGGTTATAAAGCTCAGCCCTTTTGGGCTTGCTTTTAACCATGTAAGTATTGGTTATGAAAGTGTGATCAAAGTAGGGATGAATTTGGATGTAGAAGCAGGCTATATTAATTCGGAAATAAACCATAACTCAATATTTACTACTAACGGTAGCAGTGGCCCTTTACATTGTTCAGGAGCTTATTTTAAACCGGGAGTAAAGTTCTTTTTAGGGCAGGATTATGCTGTTAAGGGTTTAAAATATTCGCATCCATTAAAAGGCTCGTATGTAAGATTAGACCTTGCAGTTTCTTATGTTAATTTCCAGGATCTGAGCATGGTTTATTTCAATTATAATAATAACCCATACGGTGGCGCAGCCTCTACTCAAACACTTTATTCTAATATGAATACTATTGCTTATGGTGGTTTTGTAAATTATGGTCGCCAGGCTATTCTTGGAAATATTTTAACTATGGATTATTATGTTGGTGCAGGATTTACAGGGCAAACAATTTCATATTCTAATCCGAACTTTTTAAACAGCCCATTTCCAAACCAAACCTATAATAATTCTAATCAGGAAAAAAATTACAGCTACAACTATTATGGCTTTTTAAGAGTGCCAAATTTTGGCCTCTCATTTACAGCAGGATTTAGAATTGGTTATATTATTCCGGACAGATCACAAAATAAACGCAGGTCGTAAACAAAAAGATAGTTTAAATGAAAGCAAAAAAGCCAGATGTATTTTTACACCTGGCTTTTTTATTTAGAAAGACTTTACTGATCTAGTTTTTCATTAGTGAAAGCTCATTAATAATATTTGTAGCGCCACCTAACTTATCAATTACAAATAATACAAATCTAACGTCAACACAAATGGTGCGGTTTAAATTCTTATCAAAAGCAAGTTTGTGGCTTAATGCTTCGTAATTACCATCAAATGCCAATCCAATTAGTTCGCCTTTGGCATTAATAACCGGCGAGCCGGAGTTACCACCTGTAATGTCATCAGTAGTAATAAACGAAACTACAATGTCGTTTGTTGCTTTATCAATGTACTGACCGTAATCTTTATTTTTTATCAATTCAAGTAATTTGGCAGGCGCATCAAATTCATAATCCCCCGGTTTATATTTTTCCATTAAACCATTTAAAGTACAAACGTAATTATAGTTTACACCGTCTCTTGGTGAATATGATTTTACATTGCCATAAGAAATACGCATCGTTTGATTAGCATCAGGATAAATTGCCTGACCTTTTTTCATCTCTAACACACCTTTTAAATATTTTTTATTTAATGCATAAGTAGCACCGGTAAAATCGGCTAAATATTTACCATAGTTGTTATTAAAATTATCTACAAAATCTACTGCTGTTTTATAAGCAGGATCTTTTCGAAGAATAGCAGTATCTGGTTTTGCTATAAAAGCATCCCACTTATCTTTATTCAATAGCATGGTATTATCAAAAACATGTTTGGCATATTTTTCATAAGTTTCTTCTTTTTCCAAAGAACCGTAAGAATTTTTAAGCATAGTATAAAAACCCTGTGGGCGCTGACTTGCATCAATATCTGTATAAAAAAGATGCGTTACTATTGCTAAAATATTTCTATCAGAAATAATATTTTCTCCTTTTAAAAATCTATCCTGTGCAGCTTTAACACCTGCAATTGTTTTAGTTAAATTTTCCGGTTTAGTAGTGGGATCAGCTAAAGCTGCATCAAGCGCTTTTAATGAAGTTGCAAAAGCCAATAGAGGTGACCCCATAATACCTTCATTTATATAAACCCTGTGCTTTGCATAAGGCCTCCAGTTATCATATGCAGATTTAATGTTGGCAAACAGGTTATCGTATTCCGGTTTTCCTTTTGCCCATGCCTCAAACGCGGCTTCATCTTTTTGTTTTTGACCAATTACGTTATACTTAATTAGTTGTTTGGTTTCACCATCAAAAAATTTCCAGTAATTAGCTACTTGCGCATAATAGCTTGCTAATTGAATTTTATTAGCAGGATCCTTTAACATTTCTGTCATCATTAATTTTAAACGTGCATCACGTAAACTAACAGTAAACGGATTTTCAATATCGATTTTTAATTTTATACCGTATGAAGTTTCATAGCGGTTGGTACCCCCCGGGTAACCATAGATCATAGAAAAATCACCATCTTTTAATCCTTTAATTGAAACCGGTAAAAAATGTTTTGGAACATATGGAACGTTTTCTGAACTATAATCTGCAGGTTTACCATCTTTGCTCATATACACACGGAAGATCGAAAAATCGCCTGTATGACGTGGCCACTCCCAATTATCAGTGTCACCACCAAATTTACCAATACTTTCAGGTGGTGCGCCAACCAAACGTACATCCGTATATCTTTGATAAGTAAATTGTAAAAACTGGTTGCCTTTAAAAAAACTGCTTATCCTTATCTCGTAACCCGTTCCTTCTGCAGCTTTAGCAGACATAGCAGCTAAGATGCCCGGCAATTTTGCGGCAAGTTCATTAGCAGGAATATCTTTTATTTTTTCGTTTACTTTATCGCTAACATCATCAATAGTCAATAAGAACTGAACACTTAAGCCCGCGCTTGCAATTTCTTCTTGTTTTGTTTTTGCCCAAAAACCATCTCTTAAATAATTATGCGCAACAGAGCTGGCAGCAGCTATGCTTCCGTAACCACAGTGGTGGTTAGTAAACACTAATCCTTCTTTACTTACAATTTCTGCTGTGCAACCACCACCAAATAAAACAATGGCATCTTTTATACTATTATGATTAGCGCTGTAAAGCTGCTCTTTAGTTAATTTAAGGCCTTTTTTTACCATATCGGCGTAAGTTTTTTCGCCAATAAGTTGTACAAGCCACATACCTTCATCAGCTTTTACAGAAAAAAAGCTTAAGCTAATAAACAGAACAGAAAATAATTTTTTCATAGAGATTTAAAATTAAGAGCACAAAAATAGCATTGATATTGATATTAAATTAACTTTTAGATGAATAGCTTTATACGTAGATGGCTTAGGCTATATTTTCTATAAAAAACCAATAACAATTATCGAGATCTAAGGTAGGATGGGGAAGAGAAATTTAAATCACCCCAAAGGGGGGAACTTAAGCTGTTCGTTATTGTGCAGGTCAAATTATGTGTTGAAATTTCACAATTTAAATGGATAAGAATATAATTAGGTGATGAAAAACAAAAGTGACCTCGAAGGGAGTCGAACCCATAACCTTCGGCTCCGGAAACCGACACTCTATCCAGTTGAGCTACGAGGCCATTTAATGGCATATAAAATGCAAATATAAGGCCTTAATTTGCGTATTTAATATAATATTGTCGTAATTTTAGCGTTATATATGTGTTTTTACACTAAAACTCAAAAATGAACCGTCTTTTTTTAGCTATTTTTTGTCTCGCTTTTTTTTCAGGGATCTCCCAAATCGGGCCGCGCTCATGGCAAGATCATTTGAGTTTAAATACATGTAATACCATTGCAAAATTTAATGGCAAGATCTACGCTTCTAATTTTAATGGAATAGTTAAGATCAGTGAAGATGATTTTAGCATAGAAAAACTTAACAAAATAAACGGACTTAATGATATTGGTGTTCGCCTGATCAAAGAAAATCCTCATCTTGCAAATAATATGTGGGATGTGAATAATGCAGCTTATATTATA
>JBDSFC010000322.1:0-3596 GCA_039919745.1 Bacteroidia bacterium
CCCATATTTAAGATAATTGATAAACTGGTGTTTAACAAATTTGGTCTTTCAAATATTGCAGTAGGAAAAAAAGAATAGTTTTTATTTTGTTCAGTTCATTGATAAGTAATTTTAAAACATCTTTAAGTATTAAGCAAAAAACTATTTTGTTTTTTGTTTCTGTTTTAATAATTAAACTATTTTTCTTTTTTAAACTTCATGTTGTCCTTTTCTGTGGCGATTCCTCATCTTATTTATTTAATACCTATAACCTAATTGATGGTATTACACCTTTGTATCATACCCGCCCACCCGGCTACTCTTTTTTTATTTATTTTGTTTGGAAACTATTTGGACACAATTATTATAACATTGTAATTGCACAAGTAATAGTATCAGTATTTTCATGGACAGTTTTATTCTTTATGTTTGCCAAATATTTTTCAAGAACACGGTTCATCTTCTTTTTTTTAGTTTTGCTTTGTTGCCTTCCTTTCTTTTGGATAGAGGAGTATATCATTTATTCCGAATCCCTTAGTTTATCACTTTTTATATGCTGCATCGCATTTTATGGCTTAGCCATGAGGTCAAAAAAAACCATTCATCTATTTTTGTTTTCGTTGCTTGTTACATTTAGCATACTAACTAAATCATCTTTATTACCGCTCGTTTTTCTTTTAGGGTTTTTGTTCGTGGTTAACTATAAATATTTTAAAATATGGAGTAATATTAGTTTATGTTTTTTGCCTCTTGTTTTTTTTCTTGCCGTGTATTCTTTTCATAACCACAAAACCTTAGGATCTTTTTCTCTTTTTAAGTTTGGTGATTTTGCGAGGATGATGTCGGTTAATTTTATTATTGACGAATCTTTTAATGATGATAAGGATATCAAAAAAGCACTTAACTACTATTGTAGTAAGATCGATCTTAAAGAACGCGAAGTTATTAATAACATAAACTCTGCCGGCGCAACCGATCCAAAGATCAGAGAGATCTACTCTAAGAATTGCGATAACATTTATTTTTATTACAATTACATGAGCGATTCTTTAAAAAGATCGCCATTTCAAATATATTCATCAACTAAAGATTACGTTTCTATTGGTAGGAAGAAAAACTCTAAACTCTATATTAATTATATAGTAAATAACTTTGTATCTTTTTTATATAATACAAAACAGGGAGAGAGGTATCCGGTCAATACGATCAATCAAACCCATACTATAAAAAATATTTTTTCGCCGGATATTCTTTACAAAGAACATTTAAAAGCAATAGAGTTTAGCCGTTTCTTTATAAGTGCAGGTTTTCAGCAACGCAATCTACCTTCATTATTGTTGAAGGTCATATTCAGGGTCAATCAGATTTTCAGGAATATGGGTTGGTTTATTATATTTTTGATGTCATTTGTTTTAAATATTATTTTGTTAAAACGATCAAAATTTAAAGACACATTTAGTCTATTTAGTTTTTCTCTGGGAATCTTTTCGTTTGCTTATATTTTTTTGATCGTAACCACAGGCTCTGCAAGTGTAGACCGTTATTCTTTATTCAGCGACCTTATAATGTATTTATCATTGATCTATTTATGTTATTCAATTAGCAAACTTTTTCCTCAACAAATAACCCGAATTAAGGATAAATTCTTATTTATAAAAACTAAAGCATAAAAAGTATGGAACAACTCACAAAACGTATCATTCAAATTTCGCAACCTATGATGGGGCAGGAAGAATGGGAAGCACTAAAGGAACCAATATTTTCAGGTTGGTTAACGCAAGGTCCAAAAGTTGCCGAGTTGCAAAAATTATTTGCCAACCGTCACAATGTAAAACATGCATTGGCTGTAAGCAATTGCACTACAGCATTGCATTTAGCATTATTAGCAGTTGGTGTAAAACCCGGTGATGAAGTTTTAGTGCCGGCATTTACCTGGGTAAGTACGGCTAATGCTGTTATTTATTGCCATGCAGTGCCTGTATTTGTAGATGTTGATCCGGTTACTTTTAATATTGATATTAAAAAAATAAAAGAAAAAGTTACCGCAAAAACAAAAGCAATTATTCCTGTTCATTTATTTGGTTTGTGTGCAGATATTGATGCAATAAAAACAGAATTTCCAAATTTAAAGATTGTTGAAGATGCTGCGTGCGCTGCCGGATCAGGATATAAGGATAGGCCTGCAGGTAGTTTAGGGGATATAGGTTGTTTCTCTCTTCATCCCCGTAAATCTGTAACAACAGGCGAAGGTGGAATGTTAACTACTAATAATGACGAAGCTGCAAATTATATGGATATGCTCCGTAATCATGGTGCATCTGTTAGCGAAGAACAACGTCATAAAGGCCCTAAGCCATATATTTTACCTGAGTTTAATTTATCCGGATTTAATTACCGTATGACAGATCTGCAAGGAGCTGTTGGTGTAGTTCAAATTAAAAAGCTTGATAAATTTATTGATGAACGCCAAAAATGGGCCGATTTTTATTCGAAAGAATTATCAGATATTTCCTGGCTACGTACACCCCAAGTAGCAAAGGGTTATAAACATGGTTGGCAAAGTTATGTGTTGTTCATTGATGAAACAAAAGCTCCAATGAAACGTAATGATATAATGGAATACCTGCAGCAAAATGGTATTAGTACCCGCCCCGGCACACACGCAGTGCATATGTTGGGATATTATGCTACAAATTATAATTTAAAACCACACGATTTTATGGGCGCTTTTGCCTGTAATGAATATTCAATGTCAATACCATTACATAATAAAATGGTGGATGAAGATTTTTATTATGTTGTTGAAAAAATTAAAGCCATTAAGTAAAATATGTGCGGCATAACCGGCATAATTAACCTCGATCTTAATAAAATAGAAGAAATTGTCATAACCAATATGACCAATGCAATGGCACATCGCGGCCCCGACGGCAAAGGTATTTTTATGGACGGCAATATTGCCTTGGGTCATCGGCGTTTATCTATTATTGATGTGTCTGAAAAAGGAGCGCAGCCAATGCATTCCAAAACAAAGAACTGGACAATTGTTTTTAATGGTTGCATTTATAATTTTAAAGAATTAAGGCAAGAGCTTATTAATAAAGGTCACACTTTTAATTCTACAACTGATACTGAAGTTATTGCTGAAGGATTGGAAGCTTATGGCCCGGTATTTTTTCAACGCTTAAATGGCATGTTTGCTATAGGCGCTTTTAATCATAGTAATAGAAAAATATATTTAAGCCGGGATAAATTTGGTATTAAACCTCTTTATTATTGGCATAACGAAAATACATTCTTATTCGCATCAGAGATAAAAGCATTTATGAAACATCCTGCTTTTAAAGTGGATGTTGATCTTAGCGCGCTGAATGAATATTTTACTTTCCAGAATTTATTTTCATTTAGAACTTTATTTAAAGGAGTTGCAATGATCCCTCCTGCGAATACCATCGAAATTGACAAAGATTTTAAGCAGCTGATCCACAATAGTTGGTGGGACTATGATTTTTCAAAAACAGAAGAGTCGATGTCGTTTGAGGATGCGAAAGATGAAACATTACGTTTATTTCAACAAGCTGTTAAAAGGCAAATGGTGGCCGATGTGCCTGTTGGGG
>JBDSFC010000334.1:0-3180 GCA_039919745.1 Bacteroidia bacterium
GCACCAGTAGGTAATATAATCTTCTATCTCTTGTGGATTAAGTCCCATTAAGGTTAATTTTTCTTCAAAAAAACTTACGAGATTATTTTTATCAATTATAAATCCTTCGTTGAGGTTTAATTTTTCAGTTTCAATGTTTAATTTCCCATCCCAAAAAAGATAATGATATTTTTTATCTGCCATCTGAATAGTGCCATCAGGGTTAGAGGTAAAATTCCAACCATTTGAATATTGAGGATATGTAAATAAAAATTCACCTTTCAGATCTAATTTAATTGAAACTGTTTCTTTTTGTTTACTGTATACATAAATAACCGGTTTGTCAACGATCATTGCTTCATTTGCTTTACGAAAAAGCACTGACATTTCTGTTAGATACGTTGGTTGTATTTTAATTGTGTCGGTATATATTTCGTTAAAGGTGTTGCTGTAAAAGAACTGAAAAACATATTTACCGGGTTTAACCTTTAAGGATATTTTTCCATTGGCATCCGGTTTTTCTTTTCGGTTTATTTTGTTGTAAGAGAACATTATTTCTGTTTTTACAGGCTTGCCGTTAGCTTCAACAAAAATAAAAACAAAGGCAGCTTCTGTTTTTGAAAGTTTTTTATCCGGTGCTGATCTTGTGATGGTATAATCCGGACCTAACTTTTCGTTAAGATCGCATAAAGCCGTTAAGCTGGTAAGGGAAAAAATACTTAAAAAGAGTGTTTTCATGAATACTGATTTAGAGTTATATACTTAAGATGCGCTGGAAAGGTGTTTTCCATAAAAAGACCATAATTTCCCACTAAATATGCAAAATAAAAGGCAATAAAAAAAGAGGGCCGAATTGATCCTCTTTCATAAGTTTCATGAATAAGTAAAAAGTGTTATTGTACTTTAACCCATTTCATGCGGATCTTGGAGCCGTTTAATTTATTTTTTGGAGTTAGAAACAGCGCTTTACCTTTAAATTCAAAGTCTCGTTTTAATATAGCGCCAATACTTTCGGGGTTGGTAGAAGAGAGTATTTTATGTTCGATGCCATTTCCTTCTACTTTATAATCGGCAAAATAGATCAGGTTGTTGTTATAATAATCCACAACTATTTTCATACCTACACTATCAGCCTTTTTATTTAAATTAAATTCATTGTAATCTGCCGGTGTTATCTGTATTGCCATATGGCCAAGGCCATCAAATAAAATGTAACCAGTGTAACCCATGCGCCCGTGCTCGGTTGACCATTTTCCTGAAATAGTATCATACGATTCGTATTTATCCAGTATCCATAAACCTTTAAATTGTTCGTTAGCGGAAACGTTCTTTTGGCCATTACAATTTATAGATAATAGTAAAAGTAATGCAGAGAAAAGTATAGAATAAAATTTCATGGGTCTTTTTTAATTATTTTAAAGATAAAAATAATTTCTGACCAAACAAATCTTATTGTGAAATAGCAAAAAGGCACGCGCCTAAACGCGTGCCTGAATAAACTACAAAATAAGAACGGTAGTTTATTAAAAAATAGCCTGGCGATGGCCGGGCCATTTAATGTGTTATTATTTAACTGTTGAAGTAGAAGTTGCTTTCTTTTTATCCTTTGCGTTACCAATCGCTGCACCTGCACCTGCACCTGCGGCAGCCCCGATCAAGCCACCTACTACAGCACCTTCACCTTTTTTACCGTCAACTACCACGCCTGTAACGGCTCCTAATACGGCCCCAGTGCCAGCGCCAATTAAAGCACCTTTGGTTTTATTGTTCATTTTTTTCTTTTCTTCAGGGCTGGTAACAGTATTGTTGGTTCCTGAATTGTTATAAACTACATGATGATGAGAACGCTCATTTTCCGCAGCCAATTGGCTCATGGAATCAATGCTTTTTTGCCTTTGTATATTAGCTGTATTTACTGCATTAACAGCATTAACTGAATCTATAACAGCTTTTGTGCGCTCTTCTTCTATTTGTTTTCCTGAATTGCCACATGCTCCTAATAAAATTGAAAATGCAACTATTGAAATTAAATTTTTCATATTGTCTGTATTAATGTTTATTTTTTCTATAATATAGTAAGAAAATAGCGTGCCATGGGTAAAATGCCTATGAATAAAGACCTTAAAGGGTTTTAAGCGAGATAACAAAGGAAGATAAACAGCGTCATTATGGGCAAGAATATACCCAACAATCATTTAAATTAAGGTTTTTTAATGGTGTTTTCTTTATAGATCTTAACACCTTTGCGGATCATCCAACGGGCAAAGGCAATTAATAATAAAGGCCCAAACAAGGTTCCTAATGAATAACCAATACCTTCGCTGTTAAATTCTATAGAAGATAGAAGATTAAAACAACTAACAAGAACCATTAATGCATAGAGTACAAAACAGGAGCCAAGCAGGATCAGGAAGACTGCCAGAATTTTTTTCATTTTAGTTTAATGAAATAATTTTCAAGCCGTCTTTTTTTGCTTCTTTTATTTTGAACTTATACATCATTACTCCTTTATCATCTGTTACCGTAACAGCTTTTGTTTTTTTATTGTAGCTCCATTTGCCTTCTACATAATAATGAGCATCAGTTTCGCCCGCGTGAAGAAATTTACATTTACCATCGGCAAAAAATTCAATTTCTAACCTGAACATACTTGGCCTGAATGTATTTGTGCAAGGACGATACACCTGTGTTTTTGTTTTTTCGTCATTCTCTTCATAAGACGCTTTCCAGCATGCGAAAAACTCTTTTGGTGGAGCAGAAGTTTTTGAGTTGGCCTGGAAACATACAGAGATCAATAATGCGCAGGTAATAATTAATTTTTTGATCATGATTTTTATTTTAGCTGTTTATAATTCTTTTACTGGTTTTCCGTGAGGAAATTTTATTAGATCCTCAGTTAATTTTTTTAGTTCAATTTTTTCTAATTCAAAGGTAAGAGTATATTTACTTAACTCCATAATTAATTTATAAAATGGTGCCTGCATTTTAAATACAACTTTATTATAAAAAAGATCATTAAAATTAGAATACAATTTCCAATCAATAAACTCTTTATCAACCGGATAAAAATACTGAAGGTTAGTAGGCTGTTTGCTTCTTGAATCGCCACCGGAAATATAATAGGACTTGCAATTTACACCGTTTATAGTTTCGTTTGGTCTTTCTGTTTCTTCTTTCTGGATCAATGTGTTTTTAGAACAG
>JBDSFC010000364.1:0-2638 GCA_039919745.1 Bacteroidia bacterium
CCGGTAATATTTATCATATGGCAAACCATTAGCAATTTTGTTTTTGGTGTAATAGCACTGGCATATAGTTCTACGATCTCTTCATCCGACTTTGGATGATTAGGAACATCAATAATTTTGTTAACGGTGCCATATCGTTTAGATACCTGTTTGAACATATCCAGCATAGCGCCGTAATCCTGGTTGGCCATAACGGCCTCATCACCGGCTTTCCAATCCATTCCGCTAATGATCATGTCTAACGATTCGGTAGTGTTACGTGTAATAATGAGTTCGTCTGCTGAACAACCTGCGAGTTGTGCTAATTTAGCTGCTGCTGCTTTTTTATTTTCGTATTGCACTGTGCGCATATAATAAGCGCCTTGTAAGTTAACTTCACGAATATGTTTAAAGTGTTGTTCTAAAATTTCTTCCGGTAAAATGCAATAATAACCGTTCTCTAAATTAATGCGATCAGGATCTAATTTATAAGCTTTACGAATGCTTTTCCAAAAGTCTTCATCCAGTGCAAGTTCCCCGGCAGGCAGGTGTGCAACAGAATCAAATAATTTTCCAATGGCTGAAAAATTAGCCACACTTCCTAATCCAATTAAAGAAGCTGTTTTCAGGAACGAACGTTTATCCATTTTGTATTTAATTAAACCCTTTTATCAAATATAAATTAATATGTTCTTCCTTTGAAATATTATTATCAACCTTATAATTTAACAGTTTTAGATGCTAAAATGTTAAAACTCTAAGCGAAAAACTATTTGTTGATTGGTTTTTTTATTTAGTTTAGCACCAAATTTTTCAAACTATGAAATATATTCTAATGCTTTTATGTGTTTGTTTCTTTTTAACGTGTATTGTTAATTCAGATAAAAAAACAGAATTACCAAAAACATGGACTAAAGAATTTAATATCACTTTGCACGAAGGTGGTGGTATGAGAAATGCCTCAACTACTTTTTTCTTTTCTACTGATTCGTGTAAGTATGTTGAAATGGAAGACGGTAAAGATAGTACATGGCGTTTTAAATTATCTCCAAAAGAACAGGAAGAGGTTTCTGAAAAATTAAATTCTTTTAACGTCTTGGCTATTGAAAGTGAAACCACAGAGATAACTTATGATGCAGAAACAACAACCATGTGTTTTAATTTAGATGCTACTAAATATTTTTGTTCTGAGACCGGCGCTGCAAGTAAAATAAAAGAAAGATCAGCAAAGAGTTTTAGTAATGCATATACCTACCTGAGCAATTTGGCTCATGAGAAAAGTAAGTAGTTATTTCTAAAAACCCAATTCCCACTTTTTTAGTACCTTTGACAAGCTTATAACAGCTACCAATGAAGTTTTCTGAATACCATATTGCCCCCGAAATTAAACAAAGCCTCGAAGAGCTTGGATTCAGGCGTCCAACAGACATCCAGTTCAAAGCTATTCCTTCTATTTTAAAACTGGAAGATGTTATGGCCATTGCACAAACAGGAACCGGAAAGACAGCCGCTTTTGCAGTACCCGTTATTAGTTTATTGTTTAACCGTAAACGCCTGGACGGTTATGTTGGTATCCGTTGCGTGGTAATGGTACCAACTCACGAACTCGCCATTCAGATCTCTGAAGTATTTGAAAAATTAGCAAAATATACCAATGTAGAAGTTGCCGGAATTTATGGTGGAGTAGAGCAGGACTCGCAAATAAAAAAATTACAACAAGGTGTGGATATTATTGTGGCAACGCCAGGCCGCTTGTTTGATCTTGTTAGCCAGCGTCACATTAAATTACGCACAGTAGATATTTTAGTATTGGATGAAGCAGATCACATGCTGGATCTTGGTTTTTATAAAGATATTAAAGAGCTCATTACTTATTTGCCACAGCACAGACAAACATTATTTTTCTCGGCAACCATAAACGAGCATATAAAAGACCTTGCTTATTCGTTAGTAAAAAATCCGATCCGTATCCAGATCTCACCAAAAGACCCTGTGTCAAAAAATGTTGAACACTCAGTAATGTTTGTGGAAATGGATGACAAGCGTTTCTTTTTAGAACGTTTGGTAAATGAAAATCCAGAAAGCAGGATCCTTGTATTTGTACGTACCAAAGTGCGTGCAGAGCGTGTATTCTCTGCTATGCAACGTGTTGGTATAAAAACAATAACCATGCATGGTGGTAAAGACCAGGAAAATCGTTTGCAAGTAATGAACCAATTTAAAACTGGCGAAATAAATATTTTAATTGCTACCGATATCAGTGCCCGCGGAATTCATATTGATAATGTGGATTATGTTGTGAATTATGATCTGCCGGACCAACCAGAAAATTATGTGCATCGTGTGGGAAGAACGGGTAGGGGCATGCAGAAAGGAAATGCCGTTACATTTTGCGCACCGGAAGAAAAACAGGTTCTTGCAGAAATAGAATCTTTTTTAACCAAACCCATTCGTGTATTGGATGTAAAGAAAGATGATTATGCAGAAACATTATTATATACGGAAGAGACGACTGATAACTGGAAACTTTTAATGCGTGAAGCTGCAAAAGAAGAAGCTGACAATAAAGGAAAAAAAGTAAAGAAGAAAAAGAAAAAGTAAAAATTACCGTTCATTGAGCTTGTCAAAATGAATTTATAGTTCCAGATCGAAAGCTCGC
>JBDSFC010000511.1:0-4933 GCA_039919745.1 Bacteroidia bacterium
AGTGGCACGCGTAGAAACATTAATGTTAGCTGCACCGGCTGTAGTTTTATTAAATGTAAAAGGAATTTGAGTTCCTGCAACACCAAAAGGATAAACGTGAGCACCGGTGTTGGTTCCCATGTTCCAACGAATGATACTAGGGTTTGTAGCGACATTTGTTTCACTTAAAATATAACCAGTGCCAGAAGTTACAGCAGCACCAACAGGATTAGTGATGGTTAACAAATTTGAATTAAGATCGTAAATAACATTGCCAACAGATAGAACGCCATTTGTTGTAACAACACCACCAACACTTGTACTTAAATTTTGTGTTTTAACACCAGAACCTAATAAAGTTAAATTAAAAAATGTTGTAGAATTAGTGCCATTAATAGATTCATTTGCGCCATTCATATTTACAGTGCCATTATCGGAAAAGAAACCGGTGTTAGCAGAATTATTTGTCCAGTCACCTTCGATCCAGATATTGCTGGTTGCACTCGGATAAACAATACCAGCAGCCTGGCTCAGATAATCACCATTTGTTCCGCCGGCAACATAAATATGCGCCGCGCCCGAAAACACAATACTGCCGCCATTGTTGATGATCCCTTGCGAAAAGCCAACATGGACCATTAAACCAAACACAGTAACCAATATGTAATTTAATTTTTTCATTTAAGTAAAATAGCCGGTCTTATTTTTTTCCTTTAACGTTTGCAGCGTTATTTATTTCTTCTTTATCATTTAATGTTCTTGACTCCAACGTAACTGTTTTTTGAGCTCCCATTGAAGGTGCAAATCTTTCTTCAGAATATTTTGAAACAGAGCCATCCGGTAATATTTCATCAGCCCTGTTAGCAGTTATAAAATAAGAGAATTTTGTATTTGAATTCCCGCTTTTTAGTTCAACTACATCAAAACTGATTGCTGTTTCGTTAGTAACAAAAACACCATTACAATCACCCTTTAATTGTACAAATACTCTTAGTGGATGTTTATCATTTACAATAATATTTTTTGAAAAAACAGGATCGATCGCAATATGCGCTGTGCCATTTACCAATTGTCCTTGGCCAAAATCCTGGAATAAATTTTCAGGTGCTTCAGGACAAGATAAAACTACTTGTTTATCATTAAGATCTTTTACTACAGTATTTACTGAACCATTACCTTCAATTTTTCTGAGCACATTTCCAGCAGTTCGTGCTCCAACGTATACAAACGACTGGCCGCCACCCGTTTCAAAATAACCACCAGCCCTTAAAGTTGCATTAGCAGTCGAGCTGGCAAAACCAGCAACGCCAATGATAGTACCTACTGCACATACACCGGAACCGCCGGTTAAATTAGTTGCACCTTGTGCATTTCCTGAAAAAATACCACCCGTTCCATTTGCAGCATCTGTTGTTCTTCCCCACACACCGGTTGTAGAGCCTGTTATAGCGGAGCCTGATCCGGCAATTAAATAAGAACCTGCTACATTGTTACCGGTAATTACTTCTCCCGTTCCTGATGCATTTGTATTACTTAACCTACTACCAAAAGCTGTTGCAGATTGTCCGATACCCGATAAACCGCTTCCATTTCCGCTAACATTTCCAATTCCTCTAACACCTGCCGTGCCAAGGCCGCCGGTAATATTACCAATAACACCAAAAGCACTTGTTGAACTGGATGTATTTTGAAAATAACCTGCTGTAACTGCACCCGCACCTGATACGTATGAATTTATTGGCCATTGCGCACCAGTACTATAAACAGATAAAAGATCTCCAGCTGTAGCGGTAGTGTTATTAATTACAAATTCGCCGCTACTTATTAAACGCATTCTTTCTGTATTATTAGAAAAATGTCTTACATCATGAGTGCTAATGCTACCAAAGATACCGGCTGCTGTTAACGTATTGCCTGTAGTTAACCAACCGGTTAAAGAGTTAGTGATCTCAACCCAAACAACACCATTAAAATACCAAAAGGTTCCTGTTGTAGTATCATACACCTCTAAACCTGTTGCAGGTGTACCAATTGCAGTTCTCTGAGCCGTTGTCATTCTTGGCATAAGAAGCCCGGTAGTTGTTGATGAAATATCGAGCATGGCTGAAGCTACGGGAGCTGCACCGGTTGCATTGATGGCAACGTTCTGTGCTAAAGCAAATGTAGAAGCTAGAGTAAAAAGAAGTATTATTTTGTTTTTCATGTTATCTTTCTTGTTATAGCTAAAATTACTCATATTTAAGTTGTACCAAGCTATTATTGTCTTTTATTTTCGCTCCGTTTTGTTTTCTTCTAATTGTGGCTTTCTGTTCATTGCCCTGTCTTCAAAAAGAAGTTTTTCCTTTTCCAATTTAACGAGATCTGTCCAGGTAGGCGTTAATACAAGAATAGAATTTAATCCGCCAATAAACGAGTTTAAATTTGCCCTATCCGCAGCATCTGCAACTTTATCAACATTTAATTTTATTATTTCAGAATTTTTTTCGAAAGCTGTTAAGATAATAATATGCGATGCTTTTGCTTCTGCTGTTTTATAATCAAAAAAATTCTCTTTCAAATATTTTGCTGCTAACGATTGTCTTAATAAAAGATCGTTGTCCGAAACGTTTTTGTTTTGGGCAATAGAAATAAACACATTTGAAACAAGTAGTACAATTAGTATTTTTTTTATTGTTCTCATATCAATCTAAAATTAAATAGTTTTTTAAGGTAAAACTGTTGCTACTAAATTACTTCCGTAAATAGTTGTAACGGTTCCTGCACCAAGATAATATCTTAAGGTATACGATTGTGCACCCGCACCCGGAACATCTACCCAGGTAAGTTTAACACTATTATCCGCGCCACCCTGGCTGTATTTAGCCACTTCGTGGATCTCAACACCATTTCTATAAAGTGCTATTGCCGTAAAAGCAGCCGTGGCATTTTTATTATAATCAAATTCGGCTTCAATTAACACCTTATCAGTAGCGGCAGCTGTTGTTACAGCAACTGTTTTTAGTAATGTTGATGCGCCCGGAAAAAAAAGCGTAGTTGTTTCACCGTAAAAAGGTCCATAAGAATCACACATAGAGCGCCATGCGGCGGTACTAGTCAAATACATATACACGCAACCTAAATTTGTATCAAACACCAATAAACCATTTGCTGGTGCTCCTATAGCGGTTCTTTGAACAGTTGTCATTCTTGGTATTAACATACCACTTGTAGTAGATACAACATCTAACATTGATGAGGCGGCAGGTGCTGCGCCCGTTGCGTTTATACCAACATTTTGAGAAAATGAAAACGTGGCACTTGCAATAAACAGGGATAGTAGTAATTTTTTCATGTTCATTTTTTGTACAGTCTCTCTAAGTTAAATTATTTGTTTTAAAACTCCAAACCGTTTAATAATTCGTTGGGGCCATTTAAAAGATAAAATTGTTAATTTTGGGCTATGAAGCCCTATTTTAACAATTCAGATTGCTTTTTGCTTACTAAAAACGGTGAAAACAGCGCTTCTTTTAATATATACGATCTTTTAGAAATAAAGGGTTTTGCGAAAAATTCATTTGTTCTGTTGCCCTATAAAAATCCTCAAATAAAAACGCCAGAAAGTTTTTTTTACAAAATAATTTCAAAAAAACAATTTGAAATTCCTGCTATTTTACCTGAGCAAAAAAAAACAATACTTAAAGCAAAAACATCTAAAGAAAAATACATTCAGAATTTAATTGCGCTAAAAGAACAGATACAACAAGGCAATATTTACGAGATAAATTATTGTATTGAATTTTTTACGGATGATGTAGAAATAGATTCGCTTTCCGTTTTTTTAAAACTGAATGCATTAAGCAAAGCGCCTTACGCTTGTTTAGTAAAACTAAATGATGATTTTATTATAAGTGCCAGCCCGGAATTATTTTTAAAAAAAGAAGGGGATAATTTGTTTTCAAAACCCATTAAAGGTACTGCTAAACGTGGTGCTACAGTTGAAGAAGACCAAATATTAAAAAACAATTTATACAACAATTTAAAAGAACGCACCGAAAATGTAATGGCAGTTGATGTGGCACGCAATGATCTTTCGCAGTTGGCAAAAAAAGGAACCGTGCATGTAAATAAGTTGTATAATATTGAAACATTTGAAACCGTGCATCAAATGGTGAGCACTGTAAGTTGTGAATTAAAAGAAGATACCCACTTTGAAAAAATAATAAACGCCACCTTCCCAATGGCAAGCATGACGGGGGCGCCCAAATTACGTGCAATGCAACTGATAGATGCTTTTGAGGATTTTGAGAGAAATTTTTATTCCGGCGCAATGGGAATCATTGATGAGAAAGAAGACTTTACGTTAGCTGTAAACATTCGCAGTATTTTTTACAACCAAAAAACAAAACGTTTATCTATAGCCGTTGGCAGCGCCATCACTTATTTGTGTGAACCCGAAAAAGAATACGATGAATGTTTATTGAAAGCAGGTGCGCTGTTGAAGGCTTTAAATGCAATAATCCAACAATAACTTACAAAATAATCCCAATAACTGTAACGTCGTCTATCTGCTCTAATGAGCCTTTCCAGTTTTCAAAGACGGTGTCAAGTGTACTCTTTTGTTCTGCAGCGGGTTTAGAGATTATTTCAGAAATGGTTTCCTGTAACTTTTTGGATTTATATTTTTTTCCTCTTGGCCCTCCAAACTGATCCGCAAAACCATCCGTGTATAGATATAAACTATCTCCCGCTTTCAATTGAAATTCATGAGTTGGAAAATCACTCGGACTTTCAGTCTTACCTATTGTTTGCTTATGCGCCTTAATATCGTGAAATAGAGAACCTGAAAAATACCATAATGAATTATTCGCTCCCGCCCATTTTACAGTAACTGTTTTATCAGAATTTGTTTTAATGCTGCATAAAGAAATATCCATTCCGTCTTTTACATCACTATCGCTTTTGCTGAAAGTTTCTT
>JBDSFC010000525.1:0-3136 GCA_039919745.1 Bacteroidia bacterium
GCTTTTTTTCCATGACGGCCAACGCGGATATTGATATCAGCATTGCGAATTGTAAAGGTGTTTGCACCCATACTTGTAAAATTATTATTGATACCGTTCTTAATAGCATCAATGGCGGAAAGAATGCCAACTAAAGCTGTAATGCCAATTGCAATGATCAACATTGTAATTAGAGCACGTAAACGATTAGCTTTAATAGAATCGAGCGCGATGGAAATATTTTCTTTAACGTAGATCAATACATTAAAGTTAAGCAATAAGCTCTTCCAAAATTAAATTAAAGTATAGAAAGCCTTAAAGATTTTTAAACGGTAATATTATAACAATAATTATTTTGCAATAATTATTTTGCCACTCTTTACCGTTTTGTTCTCGCAGTGTAAATTATAAAAATAAACCGAAGCTTCGTATTTTGTAAGATCGATTATTTCTTCGTTTTTTTCAAAGCTAAATTCCTTTGATAGAACCATTTTTCCGGTAACATTATACAATTTAAAAACAACCTGCTTACCTTTTAAAGCTTCAGAACTAATGATTAATTTCCCTTCTGTTGGATTGGGATAAACAGATGTATTCTCCAGTTGATTTTCAGCAATACCGGTAGGAATAGCCATGCAGCCCGTAGAATCAGAAAAACTTAAAAGCCCGATCGTTGCTTGTGTTGAAGATAAAGTACCGGCACTTATTAATGTAGAAGAAAAAGAAGTAGTTGTTAAAGTTTGCGTTGAAGCTCCAATACCATTATTCTGATAGCATGGACTATAACCTGTAGTGGTTGAATCTGTTACTACAATTCCAAATTTACCGTACGAAGGAAATGCGCTTTTAAACACATAGTTGTCCGGATTTCCAACAAGCATGAAATTTTTGTTCTTAAGCTTTACAACATCAAAATCTGTATAATAAGTTTGAAAATTGGCTTGAACAAAACCCAATGTATCGCATAACATACTCCATCCCAGGCCAGAATTAGGGCCCTTAAAAATCACCTGGCGTATTTTTGAATTGATCTTTCTTAAATGTATAGGTCTTTCATTAATAGAACTAAAATTGGATTGTGCGCTATACTTTTTTACCCAAAGCGAGTTGCCGGTAATATCTGTTCTTAATAAATACGAGTTATAAGTGCCCCCGGTTAAAAAACACAGGTACCCGTTATTTTCTTCAAGTATATCATATCCAATATCATCATTGCCCAGGCTGCCTATGGTGCAATACTTTTTTTGCCAGCTAAGAGTTCCAAGTTTATCAAGTTTTGATATAGCTGTACACCAATCAACATTAGAGCTATTTTGAACACCCCCAATAAAAATAAATCCCGAATCGGAAGTTTGTTTGATGGTGTACGCGTCGCTGGCATAAGAAGAGGTACTTAAAGTTTTGATCCAGCTTAGATTTCCTGCTTTGGTAATTTTAGCAACAAAGGCATGTACACTTGGACCTGAAACAGTTGAAGAGGAAACGGCACGGCCGCAGATCACAAAGCCTGAGTCGGTAGTGGAATTAATAGAGTGAGGTATGATGGAAACCAGGCTGTTATTTATGATCTTTCGGCACCATAATGTGTCGCCGTTAGCTTTAAATTTTAAGCAATAAGCCGAATATTGAGTACTGTTTTCTAATGTAGCTACTGCAGCAAATGTTGAGTCGTGAGAATTTGTTGCGTCTACAAAGCTTGCTAAAAGATTTGTATTTGAATTAAGCAAGTAGGTTTTAGCCCATTTAAAATGTCCTGCCGAATCTAATTTTGTGATCATGCCACGCGATTGATAATAACCAAAGCTTAAAGCACTATTATCGGGCATACTAAGTGCAAAATGAGAATGAAGCATTGTGTTTTGCGTGGGAGGGTATACAATTCTTAAATGCAAAGGTTGTGCGCTAAAAAAAGTTGGAAAAGATACCGCACTAATTAATAAAAAATAAAGATAGAAATGTTTCATTTTTTTTGGTTTTAGAGATAATATTATTAAAGATACAAAAAAGATAGAAAATTGTTTAAAGGGATTTAGGATTAAACACGAATGATTAAAGATTAAATTATTTTTAATCTTATGTCATACATCTTTTATCTATTTATAAATCTCTTTCTTAGCAGCCAGCAAAGTATTCTGAATTAACGATGCGATCGTCATTGGGCCAACACCGCCGGGCACAGGAGTTATAAAGCTACATTTTGGCGCTACTTCATCAAACTTAACATCGCCTTTTAATTTAAAGCCTGTTTTGCTTTCCGGACTTACAACACGCGTAGTACCTACATCAATTACAACAGCGCCTTCTTTTACCATATCTGCTTTTAAGAATTCAGGAATGCCTAATGCACAAATAATAATATCTGCTTTTAAAGTATGAGAAATAAGGTCTTTTGTTTTACTATGGCATAAAGTAACAGTACAATTTCCTAACGCTGTATTTTTTGCAAGAAGAATGCTCATTGGCGAACCAACAATGTGACTGCGGCCAATAACAACACAATGTTTACCACTCGTCTCAATTTTATATTCCTGTAATAAATGCACAATGCCATAAGGTGTTGCACTTACATAACAAGGTAAATTCAATACCATGCGACCAACATTAATAGGATGGAAGCCATCCACATCTTTGCTTGGTTTAACGGCTTCAATTATTTTGTGTTCGTTAATATGTTTTGGTAAAGGTAATTGAACAATAAAACCATCTATATCACTGTTGTTGTTAAGATCATGAACGGCTTTTAATAAATTCTCTTCTGTTACGGTATCGGGTAAACGAATTAAAGTAGAATTAAAACCAACGCGCTCGCAGGCTTTTATTTTACTGGCTACATAGGTTTCGCTACCACCATCATTACCAACTAAAATAGCGGCCAGGTGCGGTTTTTTTGCGCCAGAAGCGATCATCTGCTCAACTTCTTTAGCAATAGTTTCCTGTAATTGAAGCGATATTTTTTTTCCGTCTATGAGTTGCATTATCTTAGTTTGTAAAATTTGTAGGTTTGAGCATTATGATAATTGCTTGACTGTAAAGTCATTTCCATAAGCACTTTATATTTAGAATAGTATCCAACCGAATCGATGTCAATATCATAATTTGCCTTTTCAAGTATCTTAAATTTGTGGGGTCCAATAAAAAGGAATTTTTTTGAGATTCT
>JBDSFC010000376.1:0-2502 GCA_039919745.1 Bacteroidia bacterium
GCTTCAGCAATTGCTTTTTCTACAATGCGTGCAACATAAAAATATTCGCCGCGAATGTAAATGTAAGATGCTTTTGCGCCTAATGCATAAGAAGACGTAATCATACCTTCAATTAAAGCATGCGGAATTACTTCCATTAAATAACGATCTTTAAAAGTTCCCGGTTCTGATTCGTCTGCATTACAAACCAAATAACGCGGCACACCTTCTGGTTTTGCCAAAAAACTCCATTTCATGCCGGTTGGAAAACCTGCGCCACCACGACCACGCAGACCAGATTTTTTTACCTCATCGGTAACCTGGTCAGGCGTCATTGTTTTTAATGCTTTTTCTACCGAAGCGTAACCTCCATGTGCACGATACACTTCAAGGGTTGCAATTCCCGGAACTTTATCGTTATGTATTAATAATTTTTTGCCCATAACTTTGGTTATAGTGTGTTTTTATAATCTAAGTCAGTATAACTTTTTAATTTTCCTTCACTTTTATACCCTTCAATTAATTTATCTACTTTATCGTAGGTTAAATTTTCGTGGTAACTGGCTCCACATTGCAGCATGGGTGCTGTACCGCATGAACCTAAACATTCGGCCACTTTTAAAGAGAACATTCCGTCTTTAGTAGTTTCGCCAACTTTAATATTTAATTTTTTCTCGATGTATTTTACAATGTCTTCTGCGCCGTTTAACCAGCAAGAACTTGTTTGACAAACTTCTAATATACATTTGCCCATTGGTTTTAAATTATACATCGTATAAAAAGATGCAACTTCAAAAACTTCGATAGGTTTTATTTTTAAAATAGACGCAACATAATCCATTGCTTCAGGGCTTAACCATCCGCCAAATTCTGCTTGTGCAATATGTAATATTGGCAATAAAGCCGATTTTTGTTTGCCTTCGGGATAATGAGAAATGATAGTTTGCGCAGTTCTCATAGCTTCATCGCTGAATTTTAGTTCAGCGCGTTTGGCTTTATCAAAATGTTGTGTTCCGTGTACTTGACTACTCATTTACTTAAAAATTTATAATTTATGCGTCTAACTCTCCTGCAATTACGTTCATACTGCTCATAGTAATAATAGCATCTGAAAGCATAATGCCTTTTACCATTTCGGGATAAGCCTGGTAGTAAATAAAACAAGGCCTTCTGAAATGCAAGCGATAAGGGGTTCTTCCGCCATCGCTTACTAAATAAAATCCTAACTCACCATTACCGCCTTCAACACTATGATATATTTCTCCTTTAGGAACTTCTGTTTCGCCCATCACAATTTTAAAGTGATAGATCAATGCTTCCATATTGTTATATACTTCTTCTTTTGGCGGTAAATAAAATTCAGGAAGATCTGCATGGAAAGGTTGATCCTTCGGCATTTTTTTAATTGCTTGTTCAATGATGCTTAAGCTCTGCCACATTTCTTCCTGGCGTACCATAAAACGATCATATGTATCACCACTTTGACCAACCGGAATTATAAAATCAAAATCCTCGTAAGAAGAGTAAGGTGTTGCAACCCGCACATCATAATCTACACCTGCCGCACGTAAGTTTGGCCCTGTGAAACTATACTCCAATGCCATCTTCGCAGAAATAGGACCACAGTTAACTGTGCGATCCATAAAGATTTTATTACGCTCTAATAAATTCGAAAATTCTTTTAACGCTTTTGGATATTCTTTTAAGAAGCTGTGAATTTTATCCCAAACATCTTTGCTCCACTCACGCTCAAAGCCTCCAATGCGACCAATATTAGTTGTTAAACGTGCGCCGCAAATACCTTCATAAATATCATAGATCTTTTCGCGCCATTGAAAAATGTATAAGAAACCTGTCATGGCTCCTGTATCAACACCAACAACCGAATTGCAAATTAAGTGATCGGCAATGCGTGCCAATTCCATAATAATAACGCGCATATAATCTACACGTTTAGGAACAGTACAACCAATCAATTTTTCTACTGTCATGTGCCAACCGATATTATTGATTGGTGATGAACAATAATTTAAACGATCGGTAAGTGGTGTAATTTGATTGTAAGGGCGGCGTTCTGCCAGTTTTTCGAATGCACGGTGAATATAGCCAACAGTTGGTTCTGCTTCATGAATAATTTCTCCGTCCATTTTTAAAATGTTCTGGAAGATACCGTGTGTCGCCGGATGCGTAGGCCCAAGATTAAGAATGGAATATTCTTTTTCTATCGTGTCTTCCGAATCGGGAATAGTATTATCTTTTTTGCTCATCGTAAAAAATTTTATCGTCCAAACATTTTATCGTCCTTATCATCACGCGCCTGATCTTCTAGCGGATATTCTTTTCTCATTGGAAAAATATCCATTTCATCAACATTTAAAATGCGTTTTAATTTTGGATGTCCTTTAAATCTTACACCATAAAAATCAAATGTCTCACGCTCCATCCAGTTAGCTCCAGGCCAAAGATCAGTAGCTGTAGGTATTTCGGGCTTATTAATATCAAAGTAGGTTCTGATCCTTACAC
>JBDSFC010000544.1:0-4106 GCA_039919745.1 Bacteroidia bacterium
GTTATACTGTAAAAGGCCCTTCCTATTTATTTTATGACGAAAGCAAGAATGATTTTTATCTAAAAGTTATTTTTTCGGAATTCAGGAGAGATGGCGATACCAGCGATACATGGTTAAATAATCCGTCAGATAGTATTTTATACTTTAAAGCCGATCTTCAAAAAGAACAGTTTCCTGCGTTAAGTAATCAGAATACAAAAAGCTTTACTGTACCGGGGCAAATTTATTTTAATCATAAGTGGAAAGACCAAAGCATTGTAATAAATATTTACAGCACTGAAAATAGCATAGTAAATACTAATAATACCAACGCAAATTTTAAGTATGATAATTACAAAGTAAATTTTAGTCTGCCTTTTGTACCTAAACAATTTAAAACATACAAAAAGGCCAAATACAATAAACAAACCGTTACCATTAATGTTACGCTTGGCAGAATTAATTTGCTCAGAACAGATATGGAAAACCTGCTGGATGAGGTTTACAATCAACCAGGCAGGTAATATTCTCTTTTTTTTCTTACCTTTGCGCCGTGATCAAGATCGGTGATAAAATAGAACTTCCTGATTTTCCATTATTACTTGCGCCTATGGAGGACGTGAGTGACCCGCCGTTTCGTTTAGTGTGTAAACAATATGGTGCTGATCTTATGTATACTGAGTTTATCAGTAGCGAAGGCCTTATTCGTGATGCCATTAAAAGCCGTAAAAAACTGGATATTTTTGATTACGAACGTCCGATAGGGATACAAATTTTTGGTGGTGATGAAGAGGCCATGGCACTTTCAGGTAAAATTGTAGATGCCGCTAATCCGGATATTGTAGATATTAATTTTGGTTGCCCCGTAAAAAAAGTTGTTTGCAAAGGCGCAGGTGCAGGTGTTTTAAAAGACATTGATCTAATGGTGCGTTTAACCAAAGCTGTTATAAAAAGTACCAATTTACCTGTTACCGTTAAGACCCGCCTTGGTTGGGACGATGCAACCATTAATATTATGGAAGTTGCAGAGCGTTTACAAGACATTGGCATAAAAGCTTTATCCATACACGGCCGCACGCGCCAACAAATGTATAAAGGCTCTGCTAATTGGGAGCCGATTGCTGCTGTAAAAAATAATCCACGTATTAAAATTCCAATATTTGGTAATGGAGATATTGATAGTCCTGAAAAAGCATTAGAATACAAAAACAGATATGGTATTGACGGTATTATGATAGGCCGCGCTGCTATTGGTTATCCGTGGATCTTTAATGAGATAAAACACTATTTTAAAACCGGTGAGCATTTAGCCAAACCTACAATTACAAACCGTGTAGAAGTGTGTAAATTACATTTACAAAAATCTGTTGAATGGAAAGGCGAGAAGTTGGGTTTATTAGAAATGCGCAATCATTATTCAAATTATTTTAGAGGTATTCCAAATTTTAAAGAAACACGTACTAAATTAGTAACATTAAATTCTTCTTCAGAATTATTTGATCTGTTGGATAGCGTTAGTCAGATGCCCGAATTACAAGCTTTATAACGTTTTAAAGTGCATTTAAACCCACATTATTTTATTGACTTTTTTGGCATGATTTTATTGTGTTTAATACAATAAAATTAATGTTATGGCTATTTTAAAAAAGAAAAATTCGGCGGTAAAAAAAAGTGAAACCCCTGCTAAGAAAAAAGAAGAAGGAAGTGCTTTACGAAATAATGGTGAAACGTCTAACAAAGAACGCAATAAGGATGAAGCGCATAATAAAGGCGGACATCTAAAAAACAACAAAGGCACCGGGAAAGGTTTTGATGGCCCAAATTATTACGAAAGCGAACAGCCTTCAGCCGATATTAAAAAAGAGAAAAAGAATAAAAAATAATAATTTCATAGTTGTTGTTTTTTTAAAGTGCAGGTCCCGGTTTTAATTGGGGCCTGTTTTTTGGGAAATAACTTCCCTGTTAAAACTAAAGTGGGAAATTTAAAAGTTTAATTGTCGTCAATAAACACCTTATTTGTTGGCATGGTTTTTTAATGCAGATTATTAAACAATTAAAAAAACAACTATGATCAATTTAAAAAAAATTACAACCTGCGTAACCGTTTTAGGTCTTGCACTTACATTTGCCACTTCTTGTTCTGATAAAAACAAAGATTCAAAAGAAGTAGCGGAAGAAACTAATGAAGCAAATTTGAACAATAAACAAGAAAAAGGTGCCGAAGAGCTTGTAAATGCATACTCTGCCAATATGTTCGAAATTAAAGCATCAGAAAATGCTGCATCAAATGCTACAACTGCTGAAGTAAAAAAAATAGCTACAATGATGATCGCGGCACATGGAAAAATGAACCTGGATGTTGAAAAATTAGCTGTTTCGAAATCGGTAACGTTGCCAACTGATCTTACAGATGACCAAAGAAAAGATCTTGAAAAATTAACCGAAAAATCAGGAATTGATTATGACAAAGCATATATTTCTAAAATGAAAGATAACCATGAAGATGCGCTTAAAATGCTGGAGAAGATCTCTGAAAAATGCGATGATGCCGAAATTAAAACATGGGCGCAAACATCGATGCCTGAAGTAAGTAAACATTTAGAAATGGTAAAAGCAGCAGATGATAATTTAAAAGCAATGAAATAAAAAGGGAAACAATTAATAAATTATAAAAAGAGCTTCAGATATTCTGAGGCTTTTTTATTGTTATGCAACGCGTGAGGGATAGAGCCATTGTATGAGCTCTTTTTTATGCGCCTGGAAGGCAAATAAAAAAAACGAGTGTCGAAAGCCCGACCCGAAGGGAAACGCCAAAAAAATTCCTTAATAAAAAATTAGTATATAAAAAAGGTTCCGGAAAATTCTGGAACCTTTTTTTAAGCTCGTCATTGCGAGAAGGTACGCTCGCAATAACGGTTTATGCTCTAATTCATATATCCTTCAATGCTTGTGTCGAAAGAATGTTTGTAGTCACTAACGGTTCCGTAATTGACAGTATCAACAATTACTGATTTGCCTTTTACAGTTCCTAACTTTATGAACGGAACGTTTTGTTTTTTTAATTCTGTTTCAAGCTTAAGTGCATTAACCTCTGAAGCGCTTACTATTACCCTACTTTGAGCCTCTCCAAATAAGAACGCGTCTTTACGAATGGAAACTTCAGAATTAATTTCAAAGCCTAAGTTATTTACCATAGCACTTTCTAAAAGTGTCATAAATAATCCGCCATCGCTAATATCATGCGCAGAATTAATAAGTTTGTATTTTATAACAGCTTTTACGGCTTGTTGTACATTATACTCTGTATCTAAATTAAAATATGGCGCAGAGCTGTTTTTAACTTTACAAAAGCTATATAAATATTCTGAAGATGAAATGTCGTTTTTGCTTTCGCCGATCATGTAAATAGCATCGCCTTCATTTTTAAAATCAAGTGTTGTTTGTAATGCTTTATCTTCCAATATCCCTATCATACCAATAGTTGGTGTTGGAAAAACAGGTCCTTCGTAACTTGATTGATTGTAAAAACTAACATTACCGCCTGTTACCGGTGTTTCAAATTTTAAACAAGCACTACTCATACCTTTTATCGAACCAACAAATTGCCAGTATACTTCCGGGTTGTAAGGATTTCCAAAATTTAAGCAATTGGTTACAGCACTTGGTATTCCTCCGCTACAAACAATATTACGGGCAGCTTCACTTACAGCAATAGCACAACCTACTTCAGGATCTGCATTAACATAACGTGCATTGCAATCAACCGTCATTACCAAACCTTTTTTACTTCCCTTAATGTTTACAATGGCGGCGTCACTTGGTTTATTAGTACTCATATTAATTGTACCCACCATACTATCGTATTGATTGTAAACCCAACGTTTGCTGGCTAAATTTGGGTGCTTGGCCAAATGCTGCATAATAGGTTTTAGATCTGTTGGTTCAAAAACAGAATTAATATCAAATTTTTTAGACTCAGCGTAATAAGCAGGTTCTTTATAATCACGTTTGTAAACAGGGGCACCGCCACCTAATACTAAAACGCCTGCAGGAACATCAGCCACTAACTCATCATTCATGTAATATTTTAAACGATCGCCAGTAGTTACTTCTCCAATTTGCTCGCA
>JBDSFC010000592.1:0-4395 GCA_039919745.1 Bacteroidia bacterium
AACCTACATCGGCACCTAAAACAAGATCGAATTTCTTAGTAACAATAGGGTGATAATTTAACGCTATTACAAAATCATTTGTTCTTACATAAGGTTTTGCGTGTGAGACTGAATCTCTTGAAGTAAAATATTTATTTGTTTTAAATCTTACACCAACACCAAAACGTTTGTGCAATCCGTATTCGGCACCAAGTCCAAAATTAGTATTGGCGGCCCTGTCGTTTTGTATAGTATCGCGTGTACGATTAGGATCTTTTATTTTGATCTTTAAAACAGTGTTATAGTTTTCAAAACCGGTATTTAATTCGGTTACCAATGCACCTTTATAAAAGGATTGTGCATTTACAATGATCGATACAATAAGGAATAAACTGCTTAAGTATATTTTTTTCATAATTTGACTGTGTTAATTTGCCTATATACTTATATGTCGTCTCGAAAACAGGATACCCTATCTCAATAATAAATTATTTTGACAAGATCTTAAACTCCGTTCTACGGTTCTTAGCTTTGTTTTCGGGAGTATCGTTCTTAACTTTTGGCTTTAGATCGGCATAGCCCTTATATTTTAGCCTGGCGGCATCTATTTTACTGGTGATAATTAAATAATCGTAAACAGCTTTAGCCCGATTCTCAGAAAGCGTAATGTTATTTTTTCTGATACCATCGCTATCTGTATGCCCGCCAATTTCTATTTTAAGACTGGCATTTTTTATAAGGAATGCGCCTAGTTTATCCAATTCCGCTTTACTTTCAGGTTTAAGGTCCCATTTATTTACATCAAAGAATACATTCTTTAATTCCACTACGCTTCCTGTATCAATTGGATCTAAAGGAATATCCAATAAAAAAGGTTTGGTGAAATCTGTTTCTTTTCCCTTTAAAGAAAAGTTATCGCTGTAAAATAAAAAACCATCTTTATTTACATTTACTAAATAATTTTTATTGGCAGTAAGGGTAACAAAAAACTCACCGTTCTTTTGCGTGTATGATCTTGTAACAGTTTGTTGCGTTTCAAGATCTACCAATTCAAAATTAGCTTCTAAGGTTTCTTTTGTTTTTGAATTGTATACTTTTCCTTTTACATAAGTAATTTTTTCTGGACGAAGTTCTGTCGGTAATTCAAACTGATAAATATCCAAGTCGCCAAAACCACCGGCTTTATTACTGGCAAAATAAGCTATTTGTCCACCCGGATTAACCAACAAACTATTCTCATCATTAAAAGTATTAATAGGATAACCTAAGTTGATAGCTTTGCCCCACTCACCATTTGGTTGGCGTTTGCTCATAAAAATATCCAAACCTCCGAGCCCCGGATGGCCTGCGCTGCTAAAATACAAGGTCATATTATCCGGATGGATAAATACTGATTCTTCCATTTGTGATGTATTGATATTCTCCCCTAACTTAACAGGTGGCATAAATTTTCCATCATCAGAGATCTTGCTTACATAAATATCATATTCTTTTGCAGCACCGCGATGAAGGATCCCGCGAACAAAATATAATTCTTTCCCATCACTACTAAAACTTGGTTGCGATTCAAAATTAGCTGTATTAATTGCCGGACCAGCGTTGCGGGGCTTTGTCCATTTACCGTTTACTTTTTGAGAATAAAAAATATCGCAACTTCCATACCCCTTCCTGTCTGGTGAACCATAATCTCCTGTTTCATCGCTACAAGAAGCAAAGAACATAACGGTACCATCTGCTGAAAGAGATGGTGCTCCCTCGTTACCATAACTATTAATAACAGAAATAGGCACGGCAGTCTGCCAAACGTTATTTACATTATTACTTGTAAAAAAATCTTCGTTAAAAAATCCGGGCATGCCCTCGCGTGGTAAACCTCTTGTAAATAAAAATTGTTTTCCATCGCCAGTTATTGCAGGGAAATACTCTCCGTACTGTGTATTAACACCGGGACCCATATTAATATCCTTATACGGTTTTGGATTCTTAACAGCTTCAACGCCAAAAGCGGCATTAGCTAAATATTTTTGAGCGCTTTCTTTTGTATTTGGATTAATGCGTTCAAATTTTAAAAATGTTTCCAGATTGGTTTTTGCATCCTGGTATTGACCAAGTGCTAATTGCGAAAGAGATAAAAAATAAAAGGTATTTGAAAAGAATTTAGGGTTGATCTCAATGGCCTTCTTAAAATAAGTAATGGCATCGTTATGCCTGTTGGTCACCTGGTATAAATTCGCAAGGCCTAAAACAGCTTCAATAAACGTTTTATCTTCTTCTAAAGCCTTCTTAAAATTCTTTTCTGCTACATCATCTTTTTGATTTTCATAAGCAAGCTTTCCTTCTTCAAGGTATTTAATGGCTTTTTTATTGGTGCTTGTATAAGAGCCAGGAGGCATTTGCGCAAAACCGTGCCCGAATAAAAAGATCAAACAAATAAAAATTGTTTTTCGAAAAAGTGTATTGCAAAGATTTTCCATTTTTAAAAAATTTTAGTTTCTACAACCCAACCCAAGCCCTTAAAGTTTGCTTTTGTTTATCGGTTAATTGTTTTTTTAATCCAATTTGATTTTTACGAACTGTTTTCACTTTTTTAGCAGTTGCAGTTAATACTTTTTCTTTGTACTTTCCTTTTTTACCCTTTGGCCTATATATTTCTATGGTTACTTTATCACCCTCTTTTAAAGAATCATAATAACTACCAATAATTTCTTTAATGGATTCTATCTTAATTTCTTTCCCGTTTATTTTACTTAATTCGTCACCGATCTTAAAGCCCAGTTCTTTTCCAAATTCATCCATGTCAGCATTTCCAGCCACGTAAAGCCTGTTGGTAGATTCGTTATAATTAAGATCGGCATTTCCTAAAGAAAATTCATAGCTAACAGTTTCCTTAGAAAAATCAATTCCGATCTTTTCCAATACTTCCTGCATTGGTAAAGGTGTTGTACCCGAAACATATTTTCTTAAGAAGCTCCCGATCTCGGGATAAGTAAACCTTTCAATATCATTAAAAAGATCTTCATCGTTGAACGATTTATTTTTTCCATACTTGGTAGCAAGATCTTTCATTAAATTTTGTGTGCCGTATTTTCCATCACTGTAATGACGTAGTAAAATATCCAAACACATTCCTATCACTGCTCCTTTTTCGTAAACGTTAGCATACTGTGTATGAATTTTTTCTTCCAACACGTGTTTGCTCATGTAAGTAAAGCTCATGGTATCGTTATAACCGGTTACGCTATTCTCATATTTTTGCATCATGGTACTTACCAGTTTATCAATATCAGTAATACCACCTTTTGTTTGCGCGTGATGCGCAGCGTATTCTGTCATACCTTCATATAACCACAAGTGCTCGCTCATTTTAGGGTTTGAAAAATCAAAATCACCAATTTCTTTTGAGTGAATATTTAACGGCGTTACGATATGAAAAAATTCATGGGCAGACACATCTCTTATTTCCTGCTGTAAGCTTGTGCTATCATATTCGGGCAATACATAAAACGAAGAATACGAATGTTCTAATGCACCACTGGCACCGGAAAGTGTTGCCCTATCAATAAAATAAAATAAGAATGCATATTTACTTACCGGCAACTCTCCACCCAAATAATCTTTTTGTGCATTTAATAATTCTTTTAAAGTAGAAGCAATAAAACGCGCGCTGATCTTTTTGTTTGGCGAATAATTAGCCACCAGTACTTTTGTATTTGCAACCATAACAGTTGAAGTATCGGGCCAAGAATACATGATAGGAGAATCAACAAGATCATGATAATCAAAAACAGAGATAACATCTTTTGTTTCGCCTAATTTAATATCCGCTAAACCGGTAGCAGGATAAAAACCTTTTGGCTTTTCAAATTCCAGGATAAAATTTTTATTAAGCATGCCTCTTATAAAACCAAACATGCTATGCGTGTTCATCGCGAAATTCTTTCCATCTTCAAAATTAGTTCCGCCGGGTTCAAACACTACTTTATCTTTTGTGTCAGGAAGATCGGTCTTATCCCAGGTATCATCCACATCATAAGTAATTTTATCAATGTCTGTTGCTGGTGAGATCTTATATGTATTCACATCTCCCTTTGTAACTTTTATAACTTTACCATTTTTGCCGGTTACTTTAAAGTTAGAAATGAACCTTCCAAAATTATAGACTTCGTATGTACCCGGCACCATAGCAGGAAATGAAAATTCAATTTCGTTTTGGGTAATTGTTGGCGGTGTTAACTGCACCGATATTTTATCGTTTACCACCTTTGTAAGGTTAATGTAATAACGATAATTATCATCAGCAATTAAAAAATTGCTCAACAAAAACATTAAAGCAAGAATTATATTCTTCATAAAAATTATTTTAATATTAATTTAAAATTAGTCCAACGGTACTTAAGCCAGAAAATAAAAAAAGTA
>JBDSFC010000594.1:0-5067 GCA_039919745.1 Bacteroidia bacterium
ACATAAGACAAAGATACATAATAATCTTATGTATTCAAGTTTTGCAGGTTATTTACCTGAAAAACAGTCAAATAAAAAAGGGCCGGATATTAGATCCAGCCCTTTTACACATATTTACAACACACAAATTATATCAAAAATTATATTTGAATTTGATCGGTAACTGATAATATACTTTTACCGGTTTGCCATTTACTTTTGCAGGTGTTTTAAAGTTTGGAATTAGTCCAACAACTCTTAATGCTTCTTCATCTAAACCGTAACCAACATTATTTTGTAAGGTTAAACTACCCACTTTACCTTTTTCATCCACTACAAATTTTACATAAACCGTTCCGCTTTTGCCATCACCAATAGCAGCAGCCGGATACTTTACATTTTTTGAAACAAACTGATAAAGTGCTTTTAAGCCACCTTCAAATTCAGGTTGCGAATCCACACCATATCCTTCCACAATCTCTCCACCACCGCCTGTGCCTGTTACAGAAAAGGTCAATGGCCCTGTACCGCCACCTGTTGTTGGAATTTCGGTTGTGTTAGTAGAACCTGTATTAACCGAAACAACTGTATTTTCTATTTGAGTTGTGTTGGTTACAATAGTTGTTGAATCAACAATGTTAGTGCTTATACCATCTGATTTTTTTCCTGCTGCAGGATCAGAAGGTGTAATTTCAGTTTTTTCTATTTTATTTTCTTTTATAGTATTATCCACTTCAACAACATAAATACTGTCTTGTATAAATGGAAGTACTTGTTTTTCCGGACCGTTATTTCTATTGCTGAAATAAAAAGCAAGTGACATAAATGTTCCAAATCCAAGAGCCATAATAGCTAAAGATTTAAACACAGTGTTTCCGTATGCAGAGCGAATGGCGTAAGCGCCGTAACTTTTATTGCGGTTAGCAAAAATAACTTCGTTTAAATTTTGCTGGTTATTAATTAAATAGCTCATATTCTTGGTTTTTAAAGGTTAAGCCTGAATTTGTATTGCGCGCTTTATTACAATTCAGATCCTGATGTAAAATTAGACCTATGGCAGTTAATATAAAACATACCACTTAAATGTGGCAGCATTTGTTTTTTAAGTGGAATAAAGTGAAACGGAAATGGTAAGTTGGTTTTAAGCCTTTGGAGATCAAAATGTACAATCAGACACATTTCTTCTAACGACTTTTTCAGTCATTTCGCCACCAAACAAAGGCGAGAAACTGACCATGATCTCTGCGGTATTGGGTGAACCACGAAATACTTTATTAATAGAAAGGTCATAGGCCATGCCAACATTTAAATTCTCAAGAACTTTAAACTGAACAATGGCACAGATAAAATTTTTACCTCTAATACTGGCGCCAACAGCAAAACGTTTATTATAATAATTCATAATATTTAGTTCTGCTGATGGAAGGCTTAAAATAGAGCTGCGAAGGTTAACAGCAATTACTACTTTATCAAAATCGTTTATTTTGATCTTGCGTCCCATACTAAAATTGTAATGCGGCAATAACTTCGAAGGAGAACCTATCTTGCCTCCGATGCCTGATTGTTTATAGAGTGATACCTGCTGAAAACAAATATCCATAAAGAATTTTTTATTGGTCAATCGTATTCCGGGCACAATATCGGGATATGCAAAAACAGAACCATTACTTCCTGCAACAGCCGGATCATTATTATCGAGATTATTTTTGGTAAGTTTAAATTGTTTCATGCCGGCAAATAAACCAAACGATAAAATTGTTTTTTTTGCGATCAATAAATGAAAAGTATAGGATAACCAAATGTCGTTGTGAACAAAATTACCTGTCTGGTCCTGGTCAACATAAATGCCAACATTGTGCCATTTACTAACACTACGTTCCGGTACAAAATTATAATTAAAAGATACAAATCCCGATTTTGGATTATTTGAAAAACCGATCCACTGACTTCTTGCACCAAAGATCAACTCGTAAGGTGCGTTAATAGAAGTACCGGAAGCGGCAGGGTTGTATCCTATCTTATTAAAAATAAATTGTGTGTATTGTGGAAACTGCTGCGCATGTAATTGTGAAATAAAGAAACAAAAAACTAAATATGTAATTAGTTTTTTCATCGTAGTATGGTAATATCCCCTTTAAGCACTTTGTGTTTATTGCCCCCGTCGTAATAAAAAATATAATAATACGTTTGATCGGGCACACTTACTCCATTCCAGGTTCCATCCCATGGTGTATAATGTGCTTTTTGAGAATGTACCTGTTGACCCCATTTATTAAAAATAAATAATTCAAAATTAGGATAGTTTTGAATATTATAGATCTGCAGGTAATCGTTGTAATTGTCTCCGTTTGGTGTAAAATGATTTGAGACAACTACCGGGCAGTCAATTTTCTCGATCTCAAAGTTAATAGTTGTATCTTTTTTTGTAATTAGGATCGTATCAGGCTGCGCCTTAATAACAACATGTACTGAATAATTTCCTGCGTCCAGGTTATTTATCGAAAAAACACTGTTTTGTCCATTACTCCAACTAATTGTAAGCATGTCGGTAGTCTTAACGCTATCTATCTTTAAACCGGCAGCACCTTTTGAGCAAACTTCATCGGCTTTTGAAAAAGAAAACTGGTAGTTTTGCCCAAATAAAGTATTTGCCAAACAAAATAAAAATACAGAGGTTAATTTTTTATAAAATGACAAAATATACATGTGGAATAATGATTTAAAGATATTAAAAAATAAGTAAATTTTTATTTTAATTGTATATTTACGCTTAAGCTATGGAAAAAATTATTGAACAAGTTAGTAAAGAGGCATTGTTGAGTGAATTGACCAAAGAGCGCTATGTTCGTAAAACCAACAATGGTACTAATGAGATCTACATTATTACTCACCACAATTCGCCCAATGTTATGCGCGAAATTGGGAGGTTACGCGAAGTTACTTTTCGCCATGCAGGCGGTGGTACAGGCAAATCAATTGATATTGATGAATTTGACACCAGCTCACATCCTTATCAGCAGCTGTTGGTATGGAATCCGGAGGACAAAGAAATAGTTGGCGCATATCGCTTTATTTTATGTAAAGACGCCGAGTTTATAAATGGCAAAGTACACCTTGCTACTACAGAGTTATTTAATTTTAGTGAACAGTTTTACAAAGATTATTTGCCTTATACCATTGAGTTAGGACGTTCATTCATTCAACCATTATATCAGCCAAGCGAACAATTCAGGAAAGGATTGTTTAGTCTTGACAATTTATGGGATGGTTTGGGAGCATTAGTAATAGATAATCCTTCACAAAAATATTTTTATGGTAAAGTAACCATGTACACTGATTTTAATGTGACCGCAAGAGATTATATATTAGCATTTATGTTGCATTATTTTCCTGATCCTGAAAAATTAGTAACACCCATTCATAGTATTACTGAGCAAACAGATGTTTCAGAATTTATAAATGAATTAAAAAAACTGGATTACAAAGCCGGGCATGCCCATTTAAATAAATTAGTGCGTGCTCTTGGTGAAAATATACCACCATTGGTAAATGCTTATATGAATTTAAGCAGTACTATGAAAAGTTTTGGTACCGCTATTAACCCAACATTTGGTGGTGTGGAAGAAACCGGTATTCTTGTTGCTATAAAAGATGTTTATCAAAGTAAAAAAGAAAGACATTTTCATTCTTACCTTGTAGAAAAAGGAATATTAAAATGATCATTAAAAAAGCCATATTTAAACAAAGCGCATCAAGTATTTTTGGTTGCCCTAAACCGGGTTTACCCGAATTTGCCTTCATTGGAAGAAGTAACGTTGGTAAATCGTCACTTATAAATATGCTTTGCGATAATAATAAACTCGCAAAAACATCAGCCACGCCTGGCAAAACGCAATTAATAAATCATTTTATCATTAACGATAACTGGTACCTGGTCGATCTTCCGGGATACGGTTTTGCAAAAACAAGTAAGGATAATCGTGTTAAGCTGGAAACAATTATTCATGATTACTGCAAAAAACGCGAGACCCTTGTTTGTTTATTTATATTGATAGATAGTCGTTTGCCTTTACAAAAAATAGACCAGGAATTTATGCTTTGGTGTGGCGAAGAAGAAATCCCATTTTGCATTATTTATACCAAAACAGATAAAAATTCCAAGCTTGAATTAGCAAAGAACATAAAAAATATTGAAAAAGATATTTTAAAATTTTTGAATGAAATGCCGAATACTTTTACATCTTCGGCCGAAAAAAAAGTAGGTAAAGAAGATGTCCTCGATTTTATTTATCACCATATGCAGGACGCGAAAGCCCGCGTAATTACACCTGACAGGGACGAAGAAGAATAGCTTGAAAATAGTATTTTTTTACTATCTTTATTAATAAGCATTTGTTTATTTTATAAAACATGAATTTCAGGACCTGGTGTATAGTTTTTATTTTATTCACTAAACAATTGTTCCCGCAATCGTCAACAGATTCTCTAAAACTTCTTTTAAAACAAACCAGATCAGATACTGCAAAATTGCGCATCCTTGCTTTACTTTCTGAAGTGTGTGATGAAAAAGATATTCCGCTCTATACAACCCAAGGTATGGAACTTGCCAAGAACATTTTAAAAAGCTCTGCTGAACCTTCTCTTCAAATTGCTAACGTAGAAACGGATCCAACAAAAACCCAGCTGCCACCCAAAGTAAAGAAAAGTGTTTTTAATTATTATGGAAGGATTTTGGATAGTCATGGTCTCTATGAAATAAGCCAGGGCAACAATCAAACCGGTATAAAGTATTTTGAAAAGGCTTTTAAGTTGCAAAGCGAAAATAATGATTCCATGGCCATGGCATCTACGCTTAGTAATATTGGTTTAAATTTTTATTATATCGGCCAAAATCTAAAAGCTATTGATGCGATGAATAAAAGTTTAGAATTCTATAAAAAACTAAACGATAAATTAGGCATGGCAGGGGCATATACGGGTTTGAGTATTGCTTATAGAAACCAGGGCGATATGCTGAAAGGAATAGACTATGTTTATAAAAGTCTTAGTATTAGCGAAGAATTAAAAGATGAACAAAGCATTGCCAAT
>JBDSFC010000613.1:0-12603 GCA_039919745.1 Bacteroidia bacterium
GATCTTGCCATTCTAAGCCTTATTGAAAGAAACCGAAAGGGTGTTGCTATTATTGTAAATAAATGGGACCTTGTAGAAAAAGACACTAAAACGGCTCTTACATACGAAGAAAAAATAAGAGAGCGCATCGCCCCTTTTAAAGATATTCCAATCATATTTGTTTCTGTACTGGACAAACAACGTATTATGAAAGCCGTGGATGTGGCCATGATGGTGTATGCCAACAAAAAGAAACACATTCCAACCCGCGAACTGAACGATTTTGTACAAGGTATTATGACCACTTACCCGCCTCCAGCTGTAAAAGGTAAATACATAAAAGTAAAATACGTTACGCAATTAAAAACCGAACCTTTGTTTATGTTCTATTGCAATTTACCGCAATACGTTACCGAATCTTATAAACGCTTTTTAGAGAATAAGATCCGCGAAGAGTACGATTTTAGTGGTGTTCCTATTGTGATAAGTATGCGGAAGAAGACTTAGTTTTCATAATACTATTTTTATTGGGCGGCCAGGCGGGCTTCTTCGGGGTCGCTGTTCGCTCCGTACCTCCTTCGTCGGCACCAAGCCCTTCGCATCCCTGCCGCGAATACAAAACAAATTTTATGTTCATTCGCTTCAATAGCTATTGATATTAATTATGGATTATCTCGCTTCACTCGCTAATCCAAGTAGTGGTTAATGCCCAACAAAACCATTTTTGCTTGGCGAAAATTGGTTTTTTGTTTTATCCCTCGTCGCGAAAGCATCTTTTATTTAGGATTAGCTACGCTGATCCATGTTATAGGTTAATGCTCAACAAAACCATTTTGCTTCGCAAAATTGGGTTTATTGTTTTTATATCTCATCGCGAAAGCAAGCTTTCTCTCTTCAATATAAAAACAATAAACCCCCAGAGTAAACTCTGAGGGTTTTGTTGTTGCCCGAGCTGGATTCGAACCAACATAGTCAGAACCAAAAACTGAAGTCCTGCCCTTAGACGATCGGGCATTTTAATTTAAGACTGCAAAAATACAACTTTTTTAATTCTTTCAAATATTTTTTGCAAAAAAAGCTGCTAAAATTAACCAAGTAAAATACTATCTTCGCAACACTATTTAAGCGTATGATGACAAAGGAGTTTATAAAGTTAAATAATATTATCGGCTGGGTGGTTTGGGCCATTGCTACTTACACCTATTGCAGCACTATTGAGCCAACCGCCAGTTTTTGGGATTGTGGCGAATACATTGCCTGTTCTTATAAATTAGAAGTTGGTCACCCTCCGGGAGCCCCGTTTTTCCTGCTTTTAGGGAGATTTTTCTCTTTATTGGGAGGTGGCGATCCTGCGCTTGCAGCCATGATGGTTAATATTATGAGTGCTTTATCAAGTTCGTTTACTATCTTATTTTTATTTTGGACCATTACACGTTTAGGTATAAAAGTATACGCTAAAAAAGTTGTTGATCTTGCTAAACCACAACAATGGGCCATTTTAGGCGCAGGTATTGTTGGTGGCCTTGCTTATACATTTTCTGATTCGTTTTGGTTTAGTGCTGTTGAAGGCGAGGTTTACGCTATGTCGGCCCTATTTACAGCAATTGTTTTTTGGGCCATTTTAAAATGGGATGAGGAAGATTCTGTTAACCCTACAAGTGCTTTACGTTGGTTAGTATTAATTAGTTATTTGGTTGGACTTTCAATTGGTGTCCATTTATTAAATTTATTGGTGATCCCGGCTATTGGCTTTGTGATCTATTTTAAAAAATACGAATTCACCTGGAAAGGTTTTTTTGTTGCAGGAATTTCTTCGGTATTACTTCTTGGTTTTATTCAAAACCTGATCATTCCAAAGCTTGTAAAATTCGTTAGTGATTATGAGGTTTTCTTTACAAATAAAATGAGCCTTGGCTACAGTACAGGAACACTCTTTTTCTTTTTATTATTAGTTGTTTCACTTACGTTCTTTATTCTTTACACTATCAATAAAAAAGAACAACATTATAAGATCGGGCTATACTCTGGTGTTATACTTTCTCTTTTTGCCATTATTACTGCACCAAGCGGTGGCGGTATGTTTACACGTTTAATTATGCTTGGTGGAATTCTCTATGCTATTCATAAATTCAAAACAAAAACCGTTACACTTCACGCTGTATTTTTAAGCTTTGCTACTTTATTGATCGGTTATTCGTCTTTCTTTATTTTGGTAATTCGTTCGCAGGCAAATACGCCAATGGATGAGAATGATCCTGAGAACGCGCCAAATATGTTATCGTATTTATTACGTGAGCAATATGGTGACTGGCCACTTTTATACGGGCAATATTACAACGCACCAACAGTTTCAAAAAGCGAGTTTGGTAGTGGCGATCCTATTTATGCAAAGGATGAAAAAAATAAAAATTACAAAGTAATCGATTCAAGAAAAAATTCAATTCCAAAATATCAAAAAGAATTTTGTACTGTTTTCCCACGTATGTGGAGTGGACAAAGTCACCATGAATCCGCTTACAAATATTGGGGTAATATCGCAGAACATCACAAAACAAAAACTGTTGAAGGTCGGGATGGAGAGCCTTCTACTATTGAGATCCCAACAATGGCGGCCAACTTAACCTATTTTGTTGCTTATCAAATTAAGTTCATGTACCTGCGTTACTTTTTCTGGAATTTTGTTGGAAGACAAAATGATGTGCAGGGATTAATGCGTAATAGCATGGAAGGTAATTGGGTTACAGGTATCAAAGGCATGGATGATTTCTTTTTAGATAGCGATACGTCTCAAAAAATTTATCGTGATAAAAATAATTTTGCAGAAAATCATTTTTTTGCGCTGCCACTTATTTTAGGTCTATTAGGAATGTTCTTTCATTTTAAACGCAACAAACCAGATGCGTGGATCGTGTTAAGTTTCTTTTTATTAACCGGGTTGGCCATTGTTGTTTATCTTAATCAAACACCTTACCAACCGCGTGAGCGTGATTACGCATACGCCGGCAGCTTTTATGCCTTTGCCATATGGATAGGGTTTGGTGTTTTATTTTTATATGATTTCTTAAGTAAAAAATCTGCCACCATGGGAATGGCCATTGGCTCTACTGCATTAAGTATGATAGTGCCGGGTATTATGGCTAAAGAAGGCTGGAACGATCATGACCGCTCGTTAAGAACAATGTCTCGTGATTGCGCTATTAATTATTTACAGAGCTGTGCACCAAATGCTATTTTATTTACCAATGGTGATAACGATACTTTCCCGCTTTGGTATGCACAGGAAGTAGAAGGAATAAGGACAGATGTGCGTGTAGTAAATTTAAGTTTATTGCAAACAGATTGGTATATTAAACAAATGCGTCGTGCAGCTTATGATAGCAAGCCGGTACCATTTACAATTCCTGAAGAAAAACTGGAAGCATCGAGATTAGAATATTTGGTTATTAACGGGGGCGTTTCTAAACCAATGAATTTGAAAGACGCTTTAGAACAAGCCATTAGTGATGATCCTGCCAGCAAATACGATAATGGCGGAGATCTGATCGATGTTATTCCAACCAAAAGCTTTTACATTAATGTAGATAGTTTAAAGGTGATGAAAAATAAAGTGATCGGTGTAAAAGATACAGCACGGCTTGTGAAAAGAGTAAGCTGGGATTTGGGCGGAAGAAGTTACATTACTAAAAATGATCTAATGGTATTGGATCTTGTTGCGCATACTAAATGGGATCGTCCTATTTATTTTGCAGTAACTACAGGTGATGAAGCTTATGTTGGTTTAAAAAAATATTTTCAACTGGAAGGTTTAGCTTATCGTTTTGTTCCTATTAAACAAACCGAGATGGAAGAATCGCAGGGTGGACGTGTTAACACTGAAGCAATGTATGACAACATCATGACTAAATTTTTGTGGGGCGGAATGGATAAAAAAGGAATTAATCTTGATGAGAATTGTATCCGCATGACAGGCAATTTACGTATGCAAATGGGTGTGCTTGCAGGAGCTTTAATTAACGAAGGCAAAGACAAAAAAGCATTAGCGGTTTTAGACAAATGTTTAGCAGTTATGCCTGATGAAAATATTCCGTACGATGCAACTATCTTTACTATTTGCGCCGGTTATTACCAGATCAACGAAACTAAAAAAGCGAATGAACTTGCTAAAAAATTGTTTGATATTTTTGAAGGTGATCTGAAAATTTATAACGCACAAAAACCCGCACACAGAGTTGCTTTTGGACGTGAAGTAAATCAATGTAAAGAACTTTTAAAAAGATTAACGGGTATGGCGCAACAATTTAAACAAGACGCTTTATCAAAAGAATTTATGACGCGCATTTCTGCAATTATTCCGCCGGAAGAATTAGCACCGGAAGAACAACAATTGCCGCAAATGCAATAATCTCATAAACAACAAAGAACATTAAGACATTTTGTTTTAGTGTTCTTTGTTGAATATCTTAGTAAGTTTATTAGTTAAAAAAATAAACCGTTTTGAAAAACTTTCTTCTCATACAGCCTAAATCTTTTCTAAAAATAATCTATCCAAAAGCTGTATGGAAAATTAACACTACCGAAAAAATTATTTATTTAACGTTTGATGACGGCCCTATTCCCGGGCTTACCGAATGGGTTTTAGACGAACTAAAGAAATTTGACGCTAAAGCAACTTTTTTTTGTGTAGGCTCAAATGTTGAAAAAAACCCCGCTATTTTTAAGCGTATTATTGCCGAAGGTCATGGCGTTGCTAACCACACCATGAATCATCCAAAAGGCTTTAAAACTGAAACAGCAAATTATATAAATGAAGCTCTGGATTGCCGGAAAATTGTTAAAAATGACCTTTTCAGGCCGCCGTACGGGCAGCTGAAACGCACTCAGTATAAGGCTTTGCTGGATAAAGGCTTTAAAATTATTTTCTGGGATGTAATTAGCTATGATTATGAGAAAATAAGCGAAAAAGCATGTGTTAAAAACGTGATTTTTAACACAAAACCCGGTAGTATTGTGCTGTTTCACGACAATTATAAGGCCGAAAAAAATTTACGTTATACATTGCCGTTATATCTGAAACATTTTGCACATTTGCATTACAAATTTAATGTTATAGAACCATGATGCGAGTATTACGATTGACGTTCTTCTTCTCTTTTTTACTTTTTATATCGTGCGGCACTAATTCTAATACTACCGTTGAAAAAACATTTCATGTTTGGGGCAATGGCGAAATATGCAAACATAATATTGAAAAGGCCTGTAAATTAAATGGTGTTTCGGATGCTACCTGGAACATGGACTCTAAATTATTAAAATTCAAGATCGATACAGCTATCATAACTACCGACGCTGTTTTAAAATCAGTTGCAAGTGCTGGTTATGATAATGAATTGTTTTTTGGCAACGATTATGCTTATTCTAATTTACCTGAGGCCTGTCAATACGAAAGACGGGATAATTAAAATCTATATTATTTCTGGGCTTTTAATTTCTTAACCTCTTCTAAAAATTTCTCGTATTTCTTTGCTAAATTTTCAGGAATAATATACTCTTTTGGTAATTTAAATTGTTCGTATAACGATTGCTCGTATAAACTTATCATACCAATTTCGTTTCTTAATTTATCAATATTTTTTACATCTGAAAACACAGTGTTATCTGTAACTCGGTCTACTCCATATAAAACAGCGCCCCGATTTTCAAGCTGATCAATGCTCCCTATATAGAAGCTGGGATGTAACAATCGTTTATTACAGTTATCTTTTATGCACGAATCTAAATAGGAATTATTGTAGCATTTTAAATTAGGAAATAAAATAGTATGAAAACAATCACCACCTACGTTGGATGTATTGATCATTCCGAATTTTTTAATAAATTTTACAAGTGTATCAACATTTAAAGAATCTACATACCTTGCATAATTCGATAAGGTTTTACTTTTATGATCGGAAAAATCCATTTGAGAAAAAGCCGTTTGTTCTGCAATAAACATATCTCTCACAAATTGAAATTTCATAAGATCTCCCGTACCATTTACGTAAAAATACCTGATGGTTTTATTTCGGTCGTTAAGAAAATTTTTCTGAATTAACTTTTGATGCACCTCATCAAAATCATTTATTTCAAAATTTCTCGTCATTTCAAATGACAATCCATGCTGTATCGCAATGGCCATATATTCATACGCTTTAGGATAGTTCTTCTTTTGATCCAAATAATAAAGTGCCATATCATAATAATACATCTGATCCTTTGGTTGCACTTCTCCTTTTAGCTTAAAGTATTTTTCTACCTGCTCATCTAATTTATTGACCTTTGAAATATTATAACAGGTTTGATAATAGAAAAAATCATCGCTTTGTTGAGCGAAAGAAATTGACAAAGAAAATAAAAAGGATAAGCTAAAAAATAGTTTTTTCATGGTAGATTAAAGATAATTTAATTTATCTAAAAAAGAAATTTGGCTTAATTTTTTGCCTTATAAAGTGGCACTGTACTACAAGGCTCACCATACATAATACTTTTGGCAAGCGGTTTTAAAAGAGTAGTTAATTGCACATATGCATTTTTTGGAATATCTTTTTCGCCGCAACCTTTTATAACCACACGGGCATCTTTAAATTGAGAAACATCTAACGTATTTAATTTTTCAGCAAACAAAATATTTTCGATCTCATTTAAATTGCCGAAAATAATTTTTTTTGCGTAAGGCTCTAGGGCCAGTGTTAACAACATATATGCCCAGGTAGGCACAATGGCATCTGCCGTACAAATTAAACCAACGATCTTATCTTTGTAAACAGTCCAATCATTTGTTTTTATAAATTCCCGAAAATCTTTTTCCTTCAGGATCTGCTCCATAAATAAATGTGGCTTAATATCAAATAACACGCGCTCACCCTGAACATAAAATTCTTCCAGGTCTATGGTAACGATTCCGCTGTTTGATACTTTATTTATTATTTCATTATCCATTGCCGGTTTTTTTTGCCGCAGATTTCGCCGATTTACTCAGATAAATTATAAAAACAATCTGCGTGATCCGTGAAATCTGCGGCTCTTTTTTACATAAACCCTAATTCCAGTTGCGCTACTTCACTCATCATCTCTTTTTCCCAGGTTGGTTCAAAAGTTAATTTTAATTCTGCTGACTTTACACCCGCCACCAATTTACACTTATTTTCTACCTCAGCCGGTAAACTCTCTGCTACCGGGCAATTTGGCGATGTTAAGGTCATTACGATCTTTAAATTATTCTCATCATCCAAATGCAATTCATAAATTAATCCTAACTCCCAAACATCCACAGGAATCTCCGGATCGAAACAGGTTTTGATCTCTTCGATCACACGCTGCATTAACTCTGTATTTTTTGTTACAATTATTGCACTCATATTATTTCTATTTTATAAAAGCCAAAGCGTCGGCTTTCATTTTATTGATCATACTTACTAATCCGTTTGCTCTTGTCGGACTTAAATGTTCCTTTAACCCGATAGTATCTACAAAATCAAGTTTTGCTTTTATAATATCTTCGGGCTTCTGTTCAGACAATACTCTTACCATCAATCCTACCATTCCTTTAGTTATAATAGCGTCAGCGTCAGCAGTAAAAAAAACTTTGCCTTCTTTCAACTCAGAATTTAACCACACCCTGCTTTGACAACCTTTTATAATTCTTTCTTCTGTTTTAAACTCCTCTTTAATTAATGGTAACGATTTTCCAAGGTCAATTAAATATTCGTATTTAGATTCCCAATCATCATCAAAGATCTCAAACTCTTCAATTATTTCTTTTTCAGTTTCTTCTATTGTCATTTTACTTCAATATAGTTTAAACATCCTTCGACTCCGCTCAGGATGACAAAAATTAACTAAGCATTATAATTACTTTCTTCAACTTCTCAATAAAAAAATCTATCTCTTCTTTTGTATTATATATAGCAAATGAAATTCTAATAGTGCCGGGTACATTTAAGCAATTCATTAACGGTTGTGTACAATGGTGACCGGTACGCACTGCGATGCCGTATTTATCCAACAAAGTTCCAACATCAAAAGGGTGTTGACCTTTTACATTAAAAGAAATTACTCCGGCTTTGTGCTCACTTTTTCCGTAAACAATTATTTCCGGCAACTCATTCATTTTTGCTTGCGCATATTGAACCAATTCATGCTCGTGATCAAAAATTGTTTTTATGCCAACCGAATTTATGAAATCAATTGCAGCTGCAAAACCAATAGCTCCCGCAATATGCGGGGTGCCTGGTTCAAATCGCAAAGCGCCATCTGCATATTCTGTTTTTTCGAAGGTTACGGTTTTAATAGTTCCTCCACCAGGTTTTGAAACAGCTAGTTCTTTCAACCATTTTTCTGAAAGATATAATAAACCTACACCGGTTGGGCCATACATTTTATGCGCGCTGCAAACAAAAAAATCTACATCTAATTTTTGAAGATCGATTGGCATATGCGGTGCGGATTGAGCGCCATCAACCAAAATGGGAATACTATTTTTTTGCGTTAAAGTTTTTATTTTTTCAAGATCAGTGATCAGGCCAAGTGTATTTGAAACATGCGTAATAGCGATGAGTTTTGTTTTTGAAGAGATCAATCCTTCAAGCTTAGAATAATCTATGCTCTGATCATTCAACAACGGAATCACTTTTAGTTTTCCTCCATTTGCCTCAGCCCACAATTGCCAGGGTAAAATATTAGAGTGGTGCTCGTAAGTAGATAAAATTATTTCATCGCCGGCCTTTAAATATTTTTTTGCAAGACCTTGTGCAACTATATTTATTGAATCGGTTGTACCCGCAGTAAATATTACTTGCTGATCGCTCTTAACATTAAAATAATTAGCAATTGTTTTACGTGATTGCTCAAAAAGGTCTGTTGCTTTTCTACTAAGGGTGTGAACACCCCTATGAATATTGGCATTAGAACTTTTATAATAATCAGAAATGTGATCAATAACAGAAAGTGGCTTTTGACTTGTTGCACCATTATCAAAATACACAAGATCATAACCATTTATTTTTTGGTTAAGAATCGGGAATTGTTCGCGTATTTTATTTATGTCTTTCAATTATAGTTCTTTTTCAAACAGATCAAGGATCTTTTCCCTTAATTCATCTACTTCTATTTTATTAATTACCTCTTGTGCAAACGCATTCAATAATAATTTTCTTGCGCTTTCTCTTCCAATACCTCTCGCATTCAAGTAAAAAACAGCAACTTCATCAATTTTACCTGTTGATGTACCGTGTGAGCATTTTACATCATCTGCATAAATTTCCAATTGCGGTTTTGTGTTGATGGTTGCATCATCGCTCATCAAAATGTTATTACTGCTTTGATAAGCATTTGTTTTTTGCGCATCTTTTCTTACATAGATCTTACCATTAAAAACACCGGTGCTTTTATCATTAATAATACCTTTATACAATTCATTGCTTTCGCAATTAGGCATTTGATGATCCATGAGAGTATGATTATCTACCAACTGATTTGCTTTTGTAGAAAACAATCCGTTTAAGTGTGCTTCGCAGTTTTGCGCTGCTAAAACAACATTGTGATTGTTACGAACCACAGCGCCACTTAATGTAACGGTTGTGTTATCGTATTTTCCATAGCGGGCAATAGTTACCTGGTTAGTATTAACAGAAAAACCATTTTTCCCTTCGTTTTGAAAAGTATAAGAAGTTAATTTTGCATTTTCGCCAACAAATTTCTCACTTAAAAAATTAGTGAATATTTTTCCTTCACCAAGGCAAATTTGTTCTTCAATAATAGTGGCTTCGGCATTTTTACCGATCTCAATAATATTTCTTGGATTTACCAATGCCTCTGTATTTGCGCTTGAAACATATAAAATATGAATTGGCATTTGTAATTGCTCATTATCGGCAATTTTTAAATGAAATCCATTGCCGCTAAACGCAGTATTTAATGCTACAAAAGCATCTGCTTCTACATTTGCTAAAGAACCTATTAATTGTTTACCCTCTTTATCCAAATTAGAAAAAGCTGTAAGATGTAATCCTTTTAGAATTAGTTTATCACTTAAACTCTCAGAATAATTTCCGTTAACAACCACTATTGTTAAAGCGTCCTTTAATTTAAATTGATTCATGTCAGAAACTGAATTCAATTTCTGTTCTATATTTTTAAATTGTTTTTTAAAGATGCCATCCAGGTTACAATATTTGTAATCTTCATGTTTGTTGGTTGGAATACCTTTATTTTCTAAATACAATAAAGCTTTAGAAAGCTGATCGTTATCAATAAAATTAACTTTACCGGCGGTAGAAGAAATTTTATCAATGATGGTCTGTGCTGTATTTGTTTTTTCTGCGATCATCTTTATTTTTCTAGGCTTTCAAACTGTTTTTTTACTTCATCATAACCTTTTGCTTCCAGTTCAAGTGCTAATTCTTTACCTCCAGATTTTACAATTTTTCCGTTATACAAAATATGTACAAAATCAGGAACGATATAGTCCAACAAACGTTGGTAGTGCGTGATCACAACAAATGCATTGTCTTTATTTTTTAATGCATTTACACCTGTTGCAACAATACGCAACGCATCAATATCAAGACCGCTGTCTGTTTCATCTAACACAGCTAACTTTGGATTAAGCATTGCCATTTGAAAGATCTCATTTCTCTTTTTTTCGCCACCACTAAATCCTTCGTTCACACTTCTGTTCGCTAATTTACCATCCAACTCTACTAATTTTTGTTTTTCTTTTACCAACGCTAAAAAATCCTTTGCAGGCATTTCTTCTTGTCCATGATAAGCACGAATTTCGTTAACAGCTGTTTTCAAAAAATTAATATTGCTAACTCCCGGTATTTCTACAGGATATTGAAAAGCTAAAAATAAACCTTCACGTGCCCTGTCTTCCGGAGAAAGTTCTAAAAGATCTTTACCATTAAATTGCACTTCACCCTGTGTGATCTCATAATCTTGGCGACCGGCTAAAACACTTGCCAACGTTGACTTTCCGGAACCATTTGGCCCCATGATCGCATGAATTTCTCCAGCTTTGATCTCTAAATTAATGCCTTTTAAAATTTCTTTATCTCCGATTGAGGCATGTAGGTTTTTAATTGTTATCATGTTTTTATTTTAAATATTGTAACTATAATCAATAATTTTTACGTTAAAGTTTTTTATAAAAAAAGAGGCTTTTTTAGGGTTAAGGATCATCATACTTAATTTATCATCTTTATTTAATTTAGCTGTTGATGCGATCGAATAAGAATATTTTTTCCATTCGCAACAATTTTTCGAAGGCGTTTCGTTTAAACGAATAGCATGATAATTTTTAATGTTGCCAGTTGCATCTGTTGCATTAAAAACAATAATACCGTTAAAAGAGGAGTTCTTATTTACTTCTTTGCGCTCAAATTCTATAAGAGTATATAAACCATTTGCGCGTTGTAATTGAAGATTGTAATTAAAAATTACCGCCGTGTCTTTATTATTAAGATCATATTCTACATTGCTGTTTTCATTTACAAATACTGTTTTACCACCTGTTTTTGAGTAAAGCTGAAGATCGCTGCTACCGCCTAAACTATCAGCATATGCCTTGTTGCTTTTTAAAAAAACATAGCTGAATTTTTCATAATTCATACCGTTACCTTTAATAATTCCGCTACGGTATTGATAAATATAAAACAGATTCATGAAAAGACAAAGTATACCAAGCGTACTTAAAGCATATTTCATTTTCGGCTTAAGGTTCTGGAATGAATAAGCACCTCCAATTATAAAAATGGGTAAAAAATCAACAAAGGTTCGTATGCCAAAACCATCAAAATAATTATAAGCCCAATATGAAGCAAATATGTAAAATACAAAAGCTAAAGAAACAAGAAAAACTATTCCTTTAAATTTATTGAAAATAAAAATAGGAATAACGCCCAAAAGAAATACTAAGCAAATAGGTACATAAATAAATAAACCGTTATTAAATCCAAAAAGCATATTAAAGATCTGGGGGTTGTTAAAGTAAAAACCGTTTCCATAATAAGGGTCTTGGAATATCCTGCCATTTTGATTAAACCAGGCTATGTCTTGTATAGAACAAATAGCTATTAAAACGATAAGTGCAAAGTAAAAATGTTTTGATCTTAAAATTACTTTTAAAGAACTAAACATATCGTAACGGTTCTGAAAAAAGAACGGTATAAATGTTAACAGAATTATATTGATCGGTCTTACCAAAACAATTAACCCAAGAATAACTGCACTTAAATAAAAGTATTTTGAAGTTCTTTTTTGAAATAGGTTTAAAGCAAGGTAAAATAAGATGCTTGTTAACGCGAAGGCATAAACATGGGCCATACCGGGTTCATTGACAGTATAACTAAATAAATGAGTTCCAAAACAAGCTAAAATAATTAAAACCGCTACATAGGTTGGTTTTATATTTAATTGCAACAATAGTTTTTTAATAAAGATCAAACCAACAATGCAATAAAAAATACCTGCAATATGAACGCTCATTTGAAAAGGTAAAGAAAAACCATCCACCTCAAACCCAAATAATTTTGAAAAAAGAAGCGCACAAAAAAAGAAAGGTGCAATTAATAATGATACACCAATGGT
>JBDSFC010000012.1:0-3578 GCA_039919745.1 Bacteroidia bacterium
GACCCATCGCGTCTTGCAGCGAATTTTGCAGGTGTAAGCTCGCCTGATGATTCACGAAATGATATTGTAATTCGTGGTAATTCACCAACAGGTGTTTTATGGCGTATTGAGGGTTTAAATATCCCAAATCCAAATCATTTTTCTACTGTTGGAACAACCGGCGGCCCTGTAAGCGCAATCAATACAAATGTGATCAAGAATTCTGATTTTTTCACTTCTGCTTTCCCATCAGAATATGGTAACGCCAATGCCGGTGTTTTTGATCTTGGGTTCAGAACAGGAAATTCAGAAAAGCGTGAGCATACTTTGCAATTAGGAGCTTTAACAGGCTTGGAAGCAATGACCGAAGGTCCGATCAACAAACAAAAAGGCTCTTCTTATTTATTTGCTTACCGTTATTCATTTACCGGTGTTGCACAAGCAATTGGTATTCCAATAGGTACTGCAGCAACACCTTTTTACCAGGATCTTTCTTTTAAAATTAATGGCGGTAATACAAAATTTGGAAAATTCACTTTATTTGGACTTGGCGCAAAAAGTAAAATAGATTTTGTCCATACAAAAATAGACAGTACCGACCTGTTCGCTAATCCTTCAAAAGACAGCTATTTTACAAGTGATATTGGTTTGATAGGATTAAAACATTTTATTAAAGTAAATGACAAATCGTATTTTAATACAGTTCTTGGCGCTACATATAATGGTTCTAATTATTTAGAAGATAATATTGCAACCAGCACTAAGCCTTTACAAAGAAATATTGAGAATAAAACCAGTCAATTACATTACTCAATAAATTTATCATATAATTCAAAAATAAATTCAAAGTTATTTGTTAAGGTCGGCGTTATCTCAGAAGTGATCAACCTTATTTTAAATGCCCGCGAAAAAGATTCAAATTCTGTTTGGAACCAATACTGGGATTTTAATGATCACACAATTCTTCACCAGGCATATGCACAGGCAAAATACCGTTTTACAAATAAATTAACTTTAAATCTGGGCGTACACGGTCAACTTTTAGCACTTAACAATTCTACTTCTATCGAACCACGTGTTGGTTTAAAATACCAACTCAATGAAAAAAATACTATAAGTGCGGGTTATGGTATGCATAGTCAAATGCAACCAACTGATGTTTATTTTTACCGTACCCTTAAACCCGATGGTAGCTATGATCTTTCAAATCGTAATTTAGGTTTTACTCGCAGTCAGCATTTTGTTTTAGGTTATGATATTTTGCCTGTTAAAGATTGGAGAATAAAAACCGAAGTGTATTATCAAATGTTATCTAACGTTCCTGTAACTCAAGTGCCAAGTAGCTTTTCGATGCTTAATGCAGGTGCAAGTTTTTTGCCAAATAATCAAAGCGATCTAAAAAATACCGGAACGGGTACAAACTATGGTGCTGAGTTAACGATCGAGAAATTTTTTAGTCGTGGATATTATGTTTTGCTAACAGGTACAATTTATGAATCAAAATATAAAGGCAGCGATAATATAGAACATAACACCGCATTTAATGGCAAGTTTGTTTATAATGTATTAGGTGGTAAGGATTTTAAGATCGGAAAAGAAAAGCGGAATGTTTTTTCTATTGGAATAAAAATGACACAAGCCGGTGGCCGTTATTATACACCGGTTGATCTTGCTGCCTCACAAGCTATTCATACGCAAGTATTGCAGGGTGATGCATATGCTTTTTCAGAACGTAATCCTGATTTTTTCAGATTGGATGTTAAAACAGGTTTCACACTTAATAGTCGCAAAAGCAAAATATCCCAAACTATTTCGTTTGATATACAAAATGTTACCAATAATAAAAATGTGTTTGCGCAACGTTATAACCCGCTTACTAATAAGATCAATACTGCTTACCAAATTGGTTTCTTTCCAAACTTTGTTTATAAGATCCAATTTTAATGAGGGCCTTGTTAAAAATAATTATTCTTTTTCACTTGTTTAAACGCAGGCTAAGGCAACAAAGAAGTACTGTTAAGAAATAAAATTCTTACATTTAAACAATGAGAAGAAAGAACATACGGTTTGTTTACATGATAGTTGCTGGAATTATTATTTCCAAACTGCTTGATACTATCATGGTAGGTGTGCACCAGGAACATAACCGCTTTTTCGACTTCTGTATTTCCGTTGCAATCACTATTCTTGTTTGGGAAGGAAATTTAAGGATTGATACATTAATGAATCGCAAATTCCCTTGGGAAAAAAATCCGGGAAAACGTATTTTAGTCCATTTGCCAACCAGTGTTCTTTTTAGTGCCCTTGTCATCCATTTATCTATGATGGCCTTTGATAAATTTGTTTGCACTTTGCCTTCGCAAACCAAGGATTCGTTCATGATCACTGCAATTATTCTTGGTGTTTTAATTTCAATAATTATTTTAGCAGTTGAGATCAGCTCGCAATTTTTTAATAACTGGAAAAGATCTTTGGTGGAAATAGAAAAGTATAAATCAGAAAGTTTACAATCGCAATTGCAAAATTTAAAAAATCAATTAAACCCACATTTTCTGTTTAATAATTTAAGTGTGTTATCCTCTTTGGTTTATATTGACCAGGATAAAGCAGTTGATTTTATTAATCAACTTTCTAAAGTGTACCGTTATTTGCTAGATAACCGCAACAACGAATTAGTGTCGCTTGAAAGGGAATTAACTTTTATTCAATCTTATACCTATTTGCTGCAAATTCGTTTTGATAAAAATATTCGCTTTGATATTAATGTCCCGGACGAAAAAACACACTTGATGTTGCCACCATTATCGCTTCAAATGCTGGTTGAAAACGCAATTAAACATAATGAGATCTCAAACGAATTGCCACTAACTATTCATATTAAAATAGAAAATAGTATGCTTACGGTTTCCAACAGCCTTCAATTAAGGATCTCTAATGAAGTAAGTTCTAAAACCGGGCTTCAGAACATAAAAGACCGCTATAAATTTTTTACAGATCAGCCGGTAGAAATTATTGAAACAGAAAAAGCATTTACAGTAAAAATCCCTTTATTGAAATAGAATGAACGCAATAATAATAGAGGACGAAAAATTATCGGCAGAGCACCTGGCAACTCTCTTGAAAAAAATCGACCCTTCGATCATAATCATTGCCACTTTTGATTCCGTTAAAAAAAGCGTAGAAGAATTTTCAAAAGGTTTAAAAGCCGACCTGCTTTTTGTGGATATTCATTTAGCAGATGGTTTGAGTTTTGATATTTTTTCCAGGATCGCTATCGAAACACCTGTTATTTTTACAACTGCTTATAACGAATATGCAATACAGGCATTTAAAATAAATAGTGTCGATTACCTTCTTAAGCCAATAGGTATAGAGGACCTGCGATCAGCAGTAGGAAAGTACAAGAAATTTAATAATTATAATCACTCAACTATTCTTGAAAATATTTCAAATGCTTATCAAAGTATTAATAAACAACATAAAAACCGTTTCATGGTAAAAATTGGTGATAATATCTCGTCAATTAAAACAGAAGAGATCCAACACTTCATTTCTGAGGATGGATTGGTTATACTTGTGGCTGAGAACGGCAAACGGTA